>DJXA01000167.1 GCA_002449555.1 Atopobiaceae bacterium UBA7016
GCCACGCCGTCCTCGCCATAATCGAGGCTGCTCTTCCAGGGGTTGCACATCTCCTGGTACCAGCGTCCGTACACCGAGCCCGTCGCCTTGTCCGCGTTCACGTCGTAGCCGATGTCGCCCTCGGCAACCTTCAGCAGGTCCTCGGTCGTACCGTCCAGCTCCTTCAACAGGTCGCCGTCCGTGGAGAACCAATAGGCCTTGCCGTCAATGACGCGAGAGCCCGTCACCATGACGCCCTCGGAGTCGAGCCGGTAGCGCTTCTCCTTGTAGGTGATCCATCCCGTCGTAGGCTTGCCCGTCTTGGCGTCGATGTAGTACCAGTCACCGTCGTACTTGGACCAGCCTGACGTGACGCTGCCACCGTACGTGGGGCCGGAGGCCGAAAGCACGCCATCTCCGTTGGCATAGACGCGCGAGCCGTCCTTCAGCGTGACGTAGTCAGAGCGGGCCACGCCGCCCATCGGGGCATAGAAGAAGTAGCGCTTGCCGCCGATGGTCTGCTCCCCCGTCACCGAGACGCCCTTGGCGTCAAAGTAGTAGATGGTCACGCCGGTGCTCCACCAGCCAGTACGCACGGCGCACGAGCCGTCCGTGCGATACCAGTGGCCGCCGTTCTCCACCCACGCGTTAGCAGGGCACGAGCCGTCGGCGCGGGCGATGTAGGTCTTGCCGTCAGCAGAGAAGAGCTCGCCTTGCTTCATGAGCCCCGTCTTGTCGAAGTAGTACCAGATGCCCGCGATCTTGTTCCATCCGGTGGCCAGCGTTCCACCGGTTGTGTAATACCAGCCTTTTGCCGTCTTGCTCCATGAGCCAGCGGCAATCGAACCAGAAGACGTCGCAAGGTAAGTCTTTCCATCAACCGTAAAGGACTCGCCCTGCTTCATGACCTTGGTTGTTGGGTCGAGGTAGTACGTGACGCCGCTCAAAGTCACCCAGCCGGACCTGCAGGCGCACGAGCTGTCGGTGAGGTACCAGACACCGCCAACCTCGACCCATGCGCTTGCGGGGCACGCGCCCGATGCCTTGGCCACATACGTCTTGCCCGACACCGCGAACGTCTTGCCGTGAACCATAGCCTTGGTCTTTGGATCGAGGTAGTACCACACGCCGCCAGACCTCGCCCACCCAGATTTGCAAGCACACGAACTATCAGTGAGATACCACTCCGAACCCACCTTTACCCATGCTTTAGAGGGACAGGCACCAGACGCGTTTGCAACGTACGTCTTGCCACCAACTTCAAAGGTCTCGTTCTCCCTCATAGTCTTGGTTTGTGGATCAAGGTAGTACCATGTGCCGCCAAGCTTTACCCATCCCACGCGGCAGGCACACGAGCTGTCGGTGAGGTACCATGCCGCGCCTGCCTTCACCCACTGGCCTGCGGGGCAGGCGCCAGACGCGGTGGCCACATACGTCTTGCCCGAGACCACAAACGTCTCGTTGCACTTCATGGCACCGGTGGAGCTGTCGAGGTAGTACCACACGCCGTTCAGACGCTGCCAGCCATGAGCGGCATTCTTGCCGTCCGAGCTCCAATACCAGACACCATCCGGACCCTGGTTCCAGCCCTTTTTCGAGATGACGCTCTTCGTTTCGGCGCTCGTCAGCATCAGGACGTCGTCCGCATTCACGGAAGCGGCCTCCAGAACGGCAGGCTCATCCTCAGCTGCGGGCGTGTCCACCACTGCCGCGCCATCATCGACCAGGGCGGCTTCGTCCGCGTTCGGCTCTTCCGCATGAGCGGGTTCGACAACCGTCGCCCCTTCCACTGCGGCCTCTGCAGCAACAGATGCCTCCGAGGTCTCGCCGGCCTCGTCACCATCAACTTCTCCCGATGGCAGCTCCTGCTCCTCTGGAACTTGCCCCTCGTCAACCGCCGCATCCTCGACGGTTTCCGCAACCGCGGGCACCTCCGCCTCAGCAGCTGCGGCCTCCTCGGCAAGAGCAGCGTGCGGGACAAGGCACAGCGCCATAGCGCAGGCAAAAAGCATGGTCATACACGGTCTCGTTCGCATAGGCCTCCGATCACACATATGGTTGGGCAGCACCTGCAGCGTCTGCCCTTAGAAGATGGGGCTACCGCCTCCCACAAAGCCCGACTGGTACACACTGCGCTTCGAGACGCCGTAGCCAGGGAACGCATCGATCATCTGGGAGCCGCCCACGTACACGCCCACGTGGCCCGTATGCCACTTGTCGTTGATGGGCGAGAAGAACACGAGGTCGCCAGGGTTGAGGTTAGCGACGTTGGTGGTCCAGTTGCCACGCTTCTCGACCCACCACATCTGGCTGTATTCCTTGTTGTTCTCGTTCCAGTAGTAGGAGTAGTAGCCCTGCTTGCGCGGCACGGTATAGCCGGCTTCCTTATAACACCAGTACGAGAAGCCCGAGCAGTTGAAGGCAACGTCCTTCTCGTAGTAGTCGTTTGCCTCGGTGTAGGCGGCGCCAATCTGCGAGTACGCGGCGTTCACAATGGCCTTGCGGACCGACTCGACGTCAATCCATGCGCCGCTGTCATCGAAGTACTCCTTCTTGCCGTTGATGGTGCGCTCGCCCGTCACCATCACGCCGTTGGAGTCAAACCAGTACCAGGTGCCGCTCACCTTCAACCAGCCCGTGGTGGCCTTGCCGTTGGAATCGATGTAGTACCACTTCGAGCCGTCCTTGATCCAGCCGCTCGCACGCGACCCGTCAGGGTTGTAGTACACGCCGTCCTTGCGATACACGCCGCCCAGCGAGCCGTCGGCATTGGCATAGCGCTCGGTACCGTCGGAGAGCTTCACGAAGCGGTTTGCCGCCATGGCGCCACTGGAGGTGAGGAAGTAGCTCTTCCCGCCGGACTGGATGAGGCCCGTCTGCATCTTGCCCTGCACGCCGGCCTTATCCTTGGTGGGGCTCAGGTAGTACCACGTAGAACCGTCAAGCGCCCAGCCCGTGCGTGCGGCACACGAGGAGTCCGTGAGGTACCAGTCCTTCCCCACCTTGACCCAAGCGTTGGCGGGGCAGGCGCCCGAGGCGTTGGCCACGTAGGTCTTGCCGCCCACCACAAACGCGGTGTCGCTCTTCATCACGCCGGTCTTTGGGTCGAGGTAGTACCACACCGAACCCGACTGGGCCCAGCCGGTACGCACCGCGCAGTACCCATTGGTGAGATACCACGAGTTCTTGATCTGCACCCAGCCGTTCACCGGGCAGGCGCCCGAGGCGTTGGCAACGTAGGTGGAATTGCCTACCTTGAAGGTCTCGTTGCACTTCATGACGCCCGTCTTGGTGTCCAGGTAGTACCACGTGCCACCCTTTTCCACCCAGCCAAAACGGCACGCCGAGGACGCATCGGTCAGGTACCAAGCGTTACCAAGCTTGACCCATGCGTTTGCCGGGCAGGCGCCCGACGTCTGCGCCACGTAGCGCGCACCATCGGCCACAAAGCTCTCGTTGCACTTCATGATGCCCGTGGCGGTGTCGAAGTAGTACCACACGCCGCTAATCTTCTGCCATCCCGTGGACGCGACGGACTCGCCGGTCAGGTAGTACCAGGTGCTGCCGATGCTCTTCCAGCCGGTGCCCGTCACGCGGGAGCCGTCCTCGGCAAAGAGCGCCAGCTTGCCCGACACCGCATGCGTCGCGGCGCTCACCATGAGGCCCGTCTCGTCATCCAGGTAATAGTTCTTCCCAGCAATCTTCTGATAGCCGGTGAGCTTCGCGCCGTCGCGGTAGTAGACGTAGCCCTTCTTGCCGCCCTTGACGGCCTCAGTGGCCCACCCGTCGGCATGCTTCGCCGTAGCGTCTTCCGCAGCAGCCTCGAGCTGCACCTCGTCCTCTGCAGGCTCGGCGGCCTCCTCCGAGACACTGTCCTCAGACGCAGGCTCCTCCGTTGCCGCTTCAGCCTCAGCGTCCGCCGGCGCTGCCGCCTCATCCTCGGGCGTCGTCGCTTCCGGCCCCTGCTCCGCAGGCTCCGTCGCCACCTCCTCGGCAGCGGCCTCGGATGCGTTTTCCTCGACGGGCGAAGCCTCTTCGACAACCGCAGCCTCCTCGGCAGCGGCACTTGCGATGACCTCATCGGTAGCAACGTCCGCCTCGGCCAGTGCAACGGACGGCACGGCAAAGGTCGCAAGGGCAAGGGTGAGCGCGCACAGCGACGCTCCGATTCTCTGGTGAATCATACGTGCTCCAAAGGACAGCGAACCTGTCTAGTCCAGTGAATTATCCTCTGTATAGGAGCGCTTCACGAAGAACGCAACTCTTACGTAACTCACACGCTGAGGTAGAACTCCATAGCGCGGAGGCGTGCGTCGAGGTGCGTCGCGGCCCAACGGTGCGCAAAGCCGACGAGCTCCGACGTGGTGGCCACGTCGCAGCTCTGTGCGAGCAGGTCGTCGAAGGTCATCTGCACCAGCGCCTGAATCCAGCGCAGGAAGGACGGGCTGACCTCGTTCGCGTCGGCCAGGTCCTTCGCACAGCTTGCGCAGACAGCGCCGCCGGCCGCCACCGACAGAAACGTCACGTCTGCGTCACCGCAGAGCACACACGACCCAACCTGCGGGCGCCACCCGCCGTGCGCCAACACCTTGATGACGTATGCCGCCACCACGAGGTCAAGCCGTGCCTGGTCAGGCGCCTCCTCGCACGCTCGCAGCGCCCGCGCGCATACCGGATACAGAAACGGGTCCTCGGCCTCGGCAAAGCAGGTGAGCCGTGCGACCTCGCAGATGGCTGACGCGGCGCTCACGCGCTCGATGCTCCCCCGAATGTGGCCATGCGCGTCGGCTACCGAGGCCTCCGCCACCACGTCGAGGTTGCGGCCCCGTGCCAGCAGGAAGTCCGTCTCGCAGAAGAGCTCCGAACGCGCCGCGAGACGGCCGCCCGGCTTGCGGCCACCCTTTGCCACGGCGCGCAGCTCCGCGCCGCTTTCGGAAAGCAGCGTCAGGATGAGGTCTTGCTCTGCGAGGGGCGTACGGTCAAGCACGACGGCCTTGGCTCGGTACGTCTTCCTGCCAGGCAACGCCTACTCCCCCGCGTCGTAGCCGAGGCGGCGGATCTCGTTCTGGTCGCGGCGCCACTCAGGCTGCACGCGCACCTCAAGGTCGAGGTAGATATTGGTGCCGAAGAGATACTCGATGTCCTTGCGCGCCTCGATGCCGATCTTCTTGATCATCTGGCCGCCCTTGCCGATGACGATGGCCTTCTGGCCTGCGCGTTCCACCATGATGGTAGCGCGGATGGAGCCGTGGCCGTCCTTTGCCCACGTTACCTCATCGCAGCGCACCGCAACCGAGTGCGGCACCTCCTGGCGGCAGTTGAGCAGCACCTTCTCGCGGATGTACTCGCTGATGAGCTCCTCGTCCGTGGCGTCGGTGGCCATGTCATCAGGGAACCACTTCGGGCCCTCAGGCAGGTGCTCGGAGACGATGCTCACGAAGGCGTCCACGTTGAAGCCCGCCGACGCCGACACCACCAGCTCGTCGTCAAAGTGCATAAGGGCGCGGGCTGCCTCCAGCTGCGCGGAGACCTGCTCGGGCGTGGCGATGTCCGCCTTGGTAATGACCAGCAGCTTGAAGGGCGCGGGAGACGCCTCCACGTGCTTGGCCACCCACTCGTCACCGCGGCCCACCGGCCGCGTTGCGTCGATGAGAAAGGCCGCCACGTCTACGTCTGCCAGCTCGCCGAGAGCAGCCTTGTTCAGCTCCTTGCCCAGCGCGTCCTTGGGCTTGTGCAGGCCCGGGGTGTCCACGATGATGAGCTGCGCGTTGTCGGTGTTGACCACCGCGCGCAAGCGACGACGCGTGGTCTGCGCAACGGGGCTCGTGATGGCCACCTTCTCGCCCACGCAGGCGTTGACCAGGGTTGACTTGCCCACGCTGGGACGGCCCACCAAGGCCACAAAGCCGCTCTTGAACGGCTCGCTCGAGGTTTCTGACATGAATAGTTCCTTTCGGTACTACGTAAAGAACAGGGCGTGCACAAACACGATGATGCCGACGATGGCCACCTGCACGCAGAGCACCCACACGGCCGCGGCGGCGATGTCCTTCGCCTGGCCTGCCAGCGGGTGGAATTCCGGCGAGACGAGGTCGACGACCTTCTCGATGGCGGTGTTGAGGAGCTCGGCGGCAATCACCACGCCACAGCAGACGAAGATGATGGCCCAGCTCAGGGGGTCAAGGCCGATCAGCGCACCCGCAATCAGTGCCGCCCCTCCGGTGGCGAGCATCACCTTGAGATTGCGCTCCTGGCTAAACGCCGTGCGAAAGCCCTGCACGGCAAACAGGAAGCTGCGCCTGAAGGTGGGGTGATTGGGGCCGCGTCCGGGAATCATGGTTTACGCATCCTCGCGGTGGCGGGTAATCATGACGTGGTCGAGCGTGCCGTCGGTAGGAATCAGCTTCAGCAGCTCGTCCTCGCGCGCCTCCATGGCCTCGGCCTCGTCATCTTCCAGGTGGTCATAGCCCAGAAGGTGCAGGAGGCCATGCACGAAGAGCAGGCGCGTCTCATCGGCAGGAGTGGTCCCAAAGCGGGAGGCCTGGCGCGCGATGTAGCTCGGCGCAAGGAGAATGTCGCCCAGCTCGCAGGGCTCGCCCTCAGCAAGGTCAGGATCGTCGGGACGTTCGCATTCCAGCGAGATGACGTCGGTGGCCGCGTCTACCTCGCGCCAGTCCAGGTTGGTCTCGCGCATCTCGTCGTCGTCCACATAGGTGACCGAGACGTAGCAAGGACGCGTCACGCCCTCGGCCGTGAGCACGGCCTCGCAGATGGCTAGGAGCTCATCCTCCGTCAGGGCACCCTCGACGCCCTCGCGAACGTCAAAGTCAAGGTTAGCGAGCATGACGGCTTCCTCCCCTTCCGGTTGCCTCGTCGCGTGCGTAGGCGTCGACAATGCGGGCCACCAGCGAATGGCGCACGATGTCGTTTCTGTCCAGATCAACGAACGCCACGTCATCGACGCCCTCGAGCACCCGACGCGCCGACTCAAGGCCGTTTTCGCCCATGAGGTCACGCTGGGTGATGTCACCCGTCACCACGAACTTGGACGAGAAGCCCAGGCGCGTGAGGAACATCTTCATTTGGTCGGGCGTGGTGTTCTGTGCCTCGTCGAGGATGACGAAGGCGTTGTTGAGCGTGCGGCCGCGCATGAACGCGAGCGGCGCGATCTCGATGGTGCCCTGCTCAATAAGGCTCGTGGCGCGCTCCACGTCGTACATGTCAAAGAGCGCATCGTAGAGCGGGCGGATGTAGGGGTCGAGCTTCTCCTCGAGCGTGCCTGGAAGGAAGCCGAGCGACTCCCCCGCCTCGACCACCGGACGTGCGAGCACGATGCGCGCTACGTCATGGCGCTTGAGCGCCGCCACCGCCATGGCCATGGCGAGGTAGGTCTTGCCGGTGCCCGCCGGGCCGATGCCAAAGGTGATGGTGTTTCGCCTGATGGTGTCAACATAGCGCTTCTGTCCCTCGGTCTTGGGACGGATGGCCTTGCCGCGGTGGGTGGAGACGATGTCTTCATCAACCGAAAGAGGTCCGGCAGCCCCGTGGCTTACCTGGCCGATGATGAGGTCAACGTCCTGCGTGGTCGGTGATTCGCCCGCGCTCACCAACGAGATCAGCCGTGAGAAGACCGAAACCACCTCGTCGACCTCGGCTGCATTGCCCACCACGGTGATCACGTTTCCGCGCACCGTCACCATAGCGTCAAAGGCATTCTCCACGCGGCGCAACAGCGCGTCGGCCGGCCCCATGAGCAGGGTCGGGTCGATATTGTCGGGTATGGTCAGGCGAATCTGGGTGGGCTCCAAGTTGGCGTACCTCCGAATAGTTCAGACAGAGCTCTCTTGATAATAGCCCAACAGCGAGGTCAGCGTGCAACAAGGGTTCCGAACCCTCGTTGCACATCCCATCGCAGGCAATTCCCCATTTGGGCCTGTCCCTAATGGGGAACGACGCACGTCAAGGTGGCGTCCTCTCCAACGGATGCAATGCGCACGGGAACGAGCGAGTCCACCGGGACCGTTTCGTCCAGACGCGCGTCAAAGAGGCCACCAGTGATGCCGACGCCCGGAGCCTGCACCACCACGAGGTCATCCGCCCCCACAAGTGCCTGCGCCTCGGCAAGCCGCATGCGCTGGGAGAGCTCTTGCGCCTGCGCAGACCGACGCGCGGCGACCAGCGCACCTACCTGGTTATCCATGGTAGCCGCAGGGGTGCCGGGGCGCTTCGAGTAACGGAAGACGTGCATGTGGGAGAAGCGCGCCCGCTCACAGAAGGCGAGGCTTTGCGCAAACTCGTCCTCCGTCTCACCGGGGAAGCCCACGATGAGATCTGTCCCAAACGAGGCGTGCTCCACACGCTCGCGCACAAGCTCCATCCGCCGCGCGAAGAGCTCGGTGTTATATACGCGCCCCATACGACGAAGCGTCTCGTCGCAGCCTGACTGCAGGCACATGTGCAAAAAGGGCGCGACACGGCCATCCGAGGCGGCCATCACGCTGGCCAAGCGCTCGTCAACGTCCTGGGGCTCGATGGAGCCCAGCCGGACGCGACCCACGTCGGTCTGATCAAGCACGGCATCCAGCAGCTCGGGCAAGCGTGCGCGACGGCCGTCAACCTCGCTGCGGTACCGACCAAGGTTGATGCCCGTCAGCACCACCTCGCGCGCACCTTGATCACACGCCTCGCGCACCTGGCGAACCACCTCGTCCACCGGCACAGAGCGCGAGGCACCGCGAGCCTTCCACACGATGCAGTAGGTGCAGCGGAGGTCGCAGCCGTCCTGCACCTTGATGCCCGGGCGCGTGCGTCCCGTGGCCGTCACGGAACCAAAGTCGGTCGCACGCTCAGACGTCTGACCCGCAATCTGCAGCTCGTCAAGCACACGCCGCGCCACGGCGCCCTTGTCCACCTCAACGAGTACGTTGGGCGCCAGCGCCTCAAGCTCTGAAGAGAACAGGGTCGCCACGCAACCCGTCGCGATGACGAGCGGATGCCGCGGCAGGCCGGCAGCATGGCGAATGGCCTTGCGCGTCTTTGCCTCGGCCTCACCCGTCACCGCGCAGGTGTTGATCACGATGACGTCAGCCTTGCGGTCACGCACCAGTTCGAGGCCGGCGCGGCGCAACTCGCTCACGATGACGTCAGTCTCGACGCGGTTCACCCGGCAGCCAAGGCTTACGAAGGCGACTCCCGGCATGCTCACCGCTTGTTCTTCCTGCCGCGGAAGTGCCAAGCCTTGCCGGAGGCGCGCTTCTCGTCATCGGACGCTGCGGCTGAAGCCTCAGCCGGGGCATCCTCGCCCAGAAGCTCGCGCAGCGCCTGCTTGCGCTCGTCGGAAAGGTCGGTAGGCGTGAGCACCTCCACCACCGCGATGAGGTTGCCGCGGGCCTCCATGCCCAGGCGCGGCATGCCGAAGCCCTCAACCGTCACCTGCTGCCCGTACTGGCAACCGGCCGGGATGTTCACCGTCACGCCCTCGTCGGCCATGATACCGTCAAGCTCAACGGTGGTGCCCAGCATGGCGCCAAACGAGTCGACCTGCACCTGGCAGAAGAGGTCGTCGCCCTGGCGCTGGTAGGTCTCGTGAGGCATGATGTCGATGCGCACCACGAGGTCTCCCCCGCGGTCGCCGCGAATGCCCGCCTCGCCCCTGCCCTCGATGGCCAGCGACTGGCCGGCATGCACGCCGGCGGGAATCTGCACCTCGACGGTCTCGCGAGACGGCGTACGGCCCTGGCCGCCACACGTCTCGCAGGGATGGTCGATAACCTTGCCCGTGCCGCCGCACTCGGGACAGGTGGACTGCGTCTGCATGGAGCCAAAGATGGTGCGCTGGACCTCCACCACGCGGCCGGAGCCGCCGCAGCGCGAGCAGGTCTGCTCGTGACCGCCATCGGCCGTGCCGGTACCGCCACAGTCGTCGCAGGGGGCAAGGCGATCGTAGGCAACCGTCTTGGTGCAGCCCGCCGCGGCCTCCTCAAGCGTGATGCGCAGCGTGATGCCCATGTCGCGGCCACGCGTGCGCGCCGCACGCCCGCCGCCAGAGGCAGACGCGCCACCAAAGAACGAGTCGAAGATATCTGAGAACCCAAAGCCCGAGCCACCGAAGATGTCGGACATGTCGACGTAGTCAGACCCAAAGCCGCCAGGACCGTCGGGCGTACCGTAGCGGTCATAGTTCGCGCGCTTGCGCTCGTCCGAAAGCACCGAGTAGGCCTCGTTGACCTCCTTGAAGCGCTCCTCGGCGCCCGGTTCCTTGTTGACGTCCGGATGCAGCGTACGGGCCTTCCTCAGAAACGCGCGCTTGATGGTCTTCTCGTCTGCGTCATGATCGACGCCCAGCACCTCGTAGTAGTCTCGCTTTTGATCCACGCCTAACCAACCCTAACTAACTCGAACAGGCACGATATGGCAGCCTTACCGGCCTGACCACATCGCGTTATTGCACATCGTCATCATGAAGAGGAACATCGCTATCAGAAGACCTGACTGGAAGCCTGCCAGATAGGCCGAAAGCGCGTTGCTCCACCATCTCTTGTTGTGGCCCACCACCGAGCCGCCCTGCACCAGCATGATGGTGCCGAAGATAAGCAGGATGATCCACCAGCTTGCCGTCGACATGATCGACCCGTAGATAAGGCCGAGTAGCATGAACGGCGTGGCAAATCCGTAGGTATGGAAGCCGCGTGCCTGCAGCGGGTTGACGTGCTCGGACGGCACCTCAACGCGGCAGACAAAGTCACCGGACGACTTGCCGTTGGTGCCCGCGTTGCCCATGCCGGCAATGCGCACCTCGTCGCCGTCGTGGCTACCCGCTGGGATGTCCATGACCACCTCGGACGCCGTCAGCACGCGTCCCGAGCCACCGCACACCTCGCACGGGTTTGCAATGACCTTGCCGGCGCCTTCGCACTCCGGGCACTGGATGTCCATCACGCCGAAGCCAAAGAGGCTCGCGAGGTCCACCGTAATGTGACCCGTGCCGCCGCACGTGGGGCACGTCTCCGCATGTGCCGACTCCACCGAGCCCTTGCCATGGCAGTGCTCGCAGGTGGCATAGCGCTGATACGTGACCCCGCGGCGCACGCCATGCGTTGCGGCGTCATCGTCGATCATCACCTCGTAGGTGATGTCGGCACCCGCCTTGGGACGATACGCGCGCGAGCGCGTGGCCGTGCGGCGCGACGTGGTGCCAAAGGGAAAGCCCCAGTCAAACGGCGTGCCAGCAAACGGATCGCCCTGCGGGGCGCTGCCGCCGCCATACGAGGAGGTGCTGTAACCGCCGCCAAAGGGCGAGCCCGAGCGCATGGCGTCGTAACGCCTGCGCTTGTCGTCGTCAGAGAGGACCGCGTACGCCTCGGAGACCTCCTTGAAGCGCTCCTCGGCGTCCGCTTCCTTGTTTACGTCGGGATGAAGCTTGCGAGCCTTCTGCTGAAACGCCTTGCGAATCTCGTCCGAAGACGCAGACTCGGAAACGCCCAGAATTGCGTAATAGTCCTTTTCGGTCATCGAGGCCATGTGGTTGTACTCCGCTTCGTCAAACCTGACCGGTTTACATACGGCGGAGATTATACCCACCGATGCACCCCGTCTGTCATCTTGCGCAAAAAAGCGCGGCACCAATCAGGTGCCGCGCCTCATCTAGTTACCTCGCACCTGGCCGTCCCACGCACCGCTGGCAAGAACGCGATAGCCGTCGGGCGTGACCGTGTTGGTGAGCATCGCGCCGCTCGTGCCGAGGTAGTAGTTGCCGACCCACCGGCTGCTTGCCATGGCGCCGGAGCTATAGAACCAGTACCACAGTCCGTTGATCTGGCACCAGCCCGTCGCCATCGCGCCGGAGTCGTGCATCCTGTACCAGGTGTCGCCAAGCTGGATCCAGCCAGTGGCCATCGCGCCGGAATCGCGCATGAAGTACCACCTGCCACCGGCGTACACCCAGCCTGTGGCCAGTGCGCCGGAATCGCGCATCCAGTACCAGGCACCGCCGTCGTTGACCCAGCCGGTGGCCATCGCGCCAGACGCGCGGAAGTAGTACCAGGTACCATTCACCTTCTGCCACCCGGTAACCATGGCGCCCGAGTCGGGGTCAAGCCAATACCAGGTGCCGCCAGACTGCAGCCAGCCCGTTCTTACCGCGCCCGACGCCGAGCTGTAGTACCACGTGCCGTCCTCGAGCCACCAGCCCGTCACGAGCCAGCCGTCGCTGTCAAAGTGGTAGAGCGTGCCGTCCAGGTTCAGCGTCTCGTCGTGCGCGTAGGAACCATCGCTCCAGCGATACCACCAGCGAGACCCCGAGCTCACCCACGCGCCCGTAATCTCTACGGCAGGGCCAACCTCATCCTGGAACGTATTCTGGCCCTCCGGAGCAGCCACGCGGGAGCTGACGTACCAGTACTGATAGATGTTGTTGGCATTCACACCACGCGACGACTCGTCGAGCGGCCTGCGGTCTCCGAAGGCCGGGTCCGCGCAGTACAGCACGCCATCCGTGTAGTCGGTCAGCAACACAGCATGAGCCCAGTTGTAGATGACCACGCCTTCAGGATGCGAGGCGAGCAGGTCAATGAGCACCGACTCGTTTGACCCACGAAGGTCGACCTCGGAAACATTCATATCGCCATACGAGAAGAACCACCGAAGCCCCGCGCTGCTGTCCCATGCGGCGCTCTGGATGCTCTGCTCGGTAATGTCGCGCCAGTCGGTCCTGCCGTTCAGGATAGCCGCACGCCTGAGCATCATCGCAGTAGAGGAGAGAGTGCACTTGCCGCTCACGGACTGCGTGAGCCAGATCTCGTCATTCTTCAGGTCTTCCGTGGTGGCAGCCGCCCACAGCTCAACCTCCTCGCCGCGGGCGTTTGCCGGAAACGACCCAACGACAAAGCACAGGCTTAGCATCACGGCGGCGGCAACAAGAGCCACGCGCCTCACGAAGCGCTCTTTATGCATACGTAATAATCCGTTCTGTCATCAGCGAGGAGGTGGGGGCTTTTAGCGCGCCACAACCTTCACCGCCGGCTTACCGTCCCACTTGCCGTTCTTGTCAACGTAGTAGCCGTCGGGCGTGTAACGATCGGTGTACATGTAGCCGTTCACGCCAACGTAGTAGTCGCCGATCCACTTCGACTTCGCCAGCGCGCCCGAGCTTTCGAAGTAGTACCAGCGGTCAGAGATCTTCTTCCAGCCGGTGGCCATGGCACCCGAGGTCGGGTCGAGGTAGTAGCGCACGTTGTTGAGCGTCTTCCAACCCGTGGCCATGCGCCCGTTCTCGCTGCCCCAGTACCAGCTCGAACCCACCTTGTACCAGCCAGAGCTCGCCGCACCGTTGCTGTCAAAGTGGTACCAAGCGCCATTGATCTGCGTCCAGCCCGTGACCATGGCTCCGCTGTCGGAAAGGTAATACACCTTGCCGCCGATCTTCTTGAGGCCCGTAACCATGGCGCCAGAGGAGTTGAACCAGTACCACGAACCCGAGATCTTCTTCCAGCCCGTGGCCATCTTGCCGTTGCTCTCCATCCAGTACCACGTGCCAGACTGGTTCAGCCAGCCGGACTTCATGGCGCCCGAGGTCGTGTCAAAGTAGAACCAGTTACCGCCGAGCTTTTCCCAGCCGGTCACCATCCAGCCTTCGGCGTCGAAGTAGTACGTTGACCCGTTCAGGGTGAGGAACTGCGACTTGGGATAGCTGCCATCAGCCCAGCGGTACCACCACAGGCCATTGGACTTCTTCCACTCGCCCGTCTTGGGACCGATCTTGAA
>DJXA01000227.1 GCA_002449555.1 Atopobiaceae bacterium UBA7016
AACCGCCCGTGTCCATGATACGAGTCTGGTTTTGGTTCTGCAGTGTGCAGGAACGTACATTTGCCGATGGGGAAGGCTCCGCTTTTGCGCGCTGCGCAATACTGGACGTACCTGCAACGGACGACTCCAGGAGGGCCCATGTATCGCATCGGCATCGATATCGGCGGCACGCAGCTGCGCATCGCGCTCATTGACGAGAACTTCAAGATCGTGGAGGTCTACAAGACTGCGAACGACCGCTCGCGCGACGCGGAGGCCAACTGCACGCCGCTCGTTGACTGGATTCGCGCCAAGCAGAACGAAGGCTTTGAGCTGGGCGGCATTGGTATCGGCAGCCCCGGTCCGCTCGACCTGCGCGCGGGCAAGGTGCTCAACCCGCCCAACCTCGTGGGGTGGGACAACTTCCCGATCGTGCGGTTCTTCCAGGAGGCCACCGGTCTTCCCACCTTCCTCAACAACGACGCAAACGTGGCCGGCCTTTCCGAAGCGCTGCTTGGCGGCGGTAAGGGGTACGAGTCGGTCATCTTTGTGGGGCTGTCCACGGGCTTTGGCGGCGCCTTCGTCTATCGCGGCGAGCTCATCAACGGCGCGCACGGCAATACGGCCGAGTACTGGAACTCCATCGTGTGCGATGACCCCAACGGACGCGGCAGCGCAAACCCGGGCTCGCTGAACGAGAACGCTGGCGGCACGGGCATCACGCGCGTGGCAACCGCGCGCTTTGGCCGCCCGATGGAGCCCAAGGAGCTCTTCGACCGGTACTACGCGGGTGACCAGACGGCGGCAGAGGTCTTTGACTACTGCACGGAGATGCTTGCGCGCGGGCTGGCCAACATCTTCTGGAACTTCGACCCGGATGTGGTGGTCGTGGGCGGGTCCATCGATCTCTATCACCCCATCTACCTGCAGACGGCTTTGGAGAAGGCGGCGCGCTACCTGCCCGCGCCGGACTCGCTGCATATTGAGAAGGCCGTCTTTGGCGATGACGCCGGCCTCATTGGTGCCGCGCTCCTGGTGAAGTAGCGCCAACCGCACCACGGGGGTCAGACCCTCGTGGTGCGCCCAGCATGCTATACTTGCTATACAAATAAGGAGGCATGCCATGGACGCTGTTATGGAAAAGGCGCCAACCACCTCACAGAGGCGTCAGAGCATGATGTCGCAGGTCAACGCACGAATTGAGACGGATACCAAACGAGCGGCAGATGAGGCGTTTGCCGGCGCTGGCATAGCGCCGAGCGAGGCCATCCGGGCGTTGTATGCTAGGGCAGCTTCCCTTGGCAGCTCGCTCAAGTCGGTCGGGGACTTGGTCGTTGACGGTAACAAAGATGCTGAGGCCCAGAGTTCTCGTGAAGCGACCTTTGAGCGTGCGACGCATGCCTTTGAGAGCGTGCTTGCGAGGTACGGGTTCTCAGTTGATGTGGGGAACTTTGCGCCTATGACCGAGGAAGAGATAGAAGAGGCGATGTACCAGGATTACCTGTCAGGTGGTGCGCAGTGACGCGGCCTGCAGAGCGCATTTTGCTCGATACGAACGTGTGGCTCGATGCTTTCTTGCCAGAACGAGTTGCGCGAGACATTGCCCAAGAGCTTATTGCGCTCGCATTGAGGCGCCGCGTGGACCTCCTCTATCCTGTGCACACTGTTCCTGACGTGTTCTACCTCGCTTTTATTGACGTCAAGCGCCTCTTGCGTGGGCAAGGTTCGGACGAGCTGGTTGCGCAGGCCGCACGTACGACGGCGTGGGAGTACGTGAACAGCATGCGAGAGATCGCTACGGCGGTTGCAGCAGACAACAGCGACGTGTGGCTGGCAAGCAAGTGGGAGTCTCTGCATGGTGACATCGAGGACAATTTGGTGCTGGCCGCCGCTAAGCGTGCACAGGCCGACTATGTGGTGACGAGCGACAGACAGCTTTTATCACACGCGGCGTTGGCTGGTGTCGCAGCCGTATCTCCTGAAGACATGCGTGCCGTACTGCAGAAGCTGGGGTAGCAGCCTGCACCACAAGGGTCCGACCCTGGTGGTGCACTCATGAGTTATACTCGGCTAACACTTGCTATGCATCACAAGTCCCACGGAGGCCCTCATGCTCGCAAAGCTGCTCGTCGAGACACTCGTCATCTGGGCGTTGTTCTTTCTGTACGTATGGCTGAGCACCGTACCGCTGGGCCCCGTGGGTGGTGCCTTCTACTACGAGCAGGACATCCAAGACCGGTTCGTTGAGCTGGGGCTCATTTCGCGCGAGCGCATCGAGCAGCGGCGTCGCGTTGCCGTTGCGTCGGGCATCGTTGCGGTGCTCGTCGTTCTCTTCGTCTGCGTATGCGTGATCAACGGCGCGCGGCGCTATCTGGACATCGTTTGGCAGACGTACGTGCTCTTCATCCTCATGGAGCTCTTTGACTGCGTGGCCATCGACACGTGGTGGGTGGCGCTTTCCGGCTGGTGGGACATCCCCGGTACCGAGGATCTGCGCGCGAGCTATAAGGACTGGCGCACGCGCATGCGCGCCAAGCTGCCACGTATCTGCCTTGGCGGTATTCCGCTGGCCTTCATTCTCGGCGGACTCTTCTGGCTGGCGGCATACGCGCTGTAGGCATACTACGGAGCCACAAAGGACTGTCCTTGCTGGTC
>DJXA01000005.1:0-1782 GCA_002449555.1 Atopobiaceae bacterium UBA7016
TGCCGACCATGACGATGGAGTCACGAAGAGCCGCAGACTGCGGGCCAACGAGAGCCTCAACGGCGGAGCCGCCGAGCTCATAGCCCTGATCGAACGCGAACTTCATGCCGAAGTACATGGCAAGGTTCCACGCGATGATGTAGAACAGCGGGCCGAGGACGCTGCCGCCATTGGAGAGGCCGAGAGCGATGCCCAGAAGGATGGGGATGAACGTACCGACGATGATGGAGTCGCCAAGGCCGGCAAGCGGGCCCATGAGGCCGGCGCGGATGCCGTTGATGGTGTCGTCATCCAGGGGCTCGCCGTTAGCGCGGGCCTCCTCAAGACCGACGGTCAGGCCGACAACCATGGTGCCGATCTGAGGCTCGGTGTTGAAGAACGTACGATAGGTGGACAGAGCCTGGACCTTCTCCTGGTCGTTGTCATAGAGCTCGTCGACGACCGGCAGCATAGCGGCAAGGTAACCAAAGGTCTGCATGTGCTCCTGAGAGAAGCAGGTCAGGTTGCCATAGATCCAGCGGAGGAATGCGCTCTTGCGCGCACCCGCAGATACCTTCTTGAGGTCAGCCATGATTAGATGTCCTCCTCTTCCTCGTCGTCAATTGCGGCGCCACCAGCGGCGATGGCCGGACGCATGAGCTTGAGCTGCTCAATCTTGAAGTTGATCAGGGCAAAGAACACGGCGATGACTGCAGAGCAAATGAGGTTGCAGCCCATAACCGCGGCCAGAATGAAACCGAAAGCAAAGGTGACCCAGTCGAGCGGCTTCTGGACAACCTGCTTGCACAGGATTGCGATACCGACGGCGGGAAGCAGGGAGCCAACGGTGAAGAGCGTCTTCATTGCGACGCCGTCCATCGGCAGGTAGTCCTTCATGAGGCCGACCATGGACTCGCCAGCGAGGCAGATGACGACGGTGGGGATGAAGGAGAAGACGATGTGGCTAATCCACGGGAAGACGAAGTCGACCATCGGGATGGTCTTCTTGATGGTGTTCCAGTTGCCACCATCCATGGCCTTCCAACCAATGCCCTGCCAAACGAGGTTCATGGTTGCGGTGCCATAGAACAGAACGGTGCCGAGGGTACCAACGGCGGCACCGAGGGAAGCGGCGAGGCCAGCAGCGGCCTCAGACGAGGGATCGAGGCCCTGAGCGCGGATGGCCAGGATGGCCAGGGGGATGCCGATGTAGGTAACGGCACGCACGTCAGCGGAGACGGTGCCGCCCGGGGTCACGAGGGCGATGTAGACGAGCTGAATAGCAGCGCCGACGATGATGCCGGTCTGGAGGTCGCCAAGGATGAGGCCGACGACCATGCCGCCCACGAGAGGACGACCGAGGGTGTAGTTACCAATGGTGGTGCCACCCATGCCCGGAAGCGATGCCAGGCATGCGAAGAGGCCAAGCAAAATGGCCTGTACCATAGAAATGCCCATGGAGCTTCTCCTTTACTTAACGTCAAACTGACCGCGGAACTTGGGCCACTCGCCGATCGAGGTCTCCTTGACCAGGGCGAACTCGACGGTGTAGCCGGCCTTGGTCATATCCTCGAAGGCCTGAGCCTCCTCAGCGGTGATGGACTGGTTGTTGCCCAGCTTGGTGGTGCCGGGGCGATCGTTGCAGGGGCCGACGATGACGCGCTTGACGTCGGACGGCTTGAACCCGAAGTCAACGAGAATCTCCTTCATGTCGAGCGGGTTCTTGGTGATGAGGAAGTACTTTGTGGGGCTCTTGAGAACCTTGTCAGCGCTCTCCTTGAAGTGATCCATCGTCCACACGAA
>DJXA01000005.1:1861-5109 GCA_002449555.1 Atopobiaceae bacterium UBA7016
ATCTTCTTGTCGGGAGCGGCGCCCTTGTAAGCAGCCTTCAGCACGGGGTTGCTTGCAGCGACGTCGTTAACGGCGATGATACCGTCGCAGGGGTACTCAAGACTCCAGCGGGTGACGGTCTGGCCGTGGATCATACGGTCGTCAATACGTACGAACGAAATCATGGTTAACTACCATCCCTTCCCAAAACTTGTGGGACTAACTCTTACAGGTCCTCCTCGTCATCGTCGTCGAGCGCCAACTCGACCTGCCTCGCCCCCTCTCTTGCCTCACTAACCACGGAAGCGACGAGGGATGCGTCATCGAGGTCATCGTCGATAGCCATGAGCGCGCTAATCGCCATGGGCAGGCTCATGCCGCCAAAGGCAGTCGTCTTGGCAAGCAGGCCCTTCTGCGTGAGCAGATTGAGCGTGTTGGTGAGCGGCGAGCCACCGATGATGTCGCCCAGCAGGACGATAGAGTCATCGGGTCCGATGGGGGCGATGACGCCTTCAAGACCGGCGACAAATGCGTCGGCAGAGACCCCGTCCTCCATTGAGTAGCTGAGCACATCGTCACGCTCACCCAGCAGCATCTTGATGACGCTGTGTACGCCGGGTGCCATCGTGCCGTGGCTGACCAAAAGCAGGTACCTCATTGATGGCTTTCCTCTCTCTTCTCGATTCGGCTTCAACTAAGAAAGCGGCCGCAATAAGCAGGCAAACGTAGCGCTTGCCTGCCTTGACGGATTGCTTTCTTGTTGAAATTATGGAGAGAGGGGTTCCCCTGAGATACCAGCTGTGTTACCACTTTTTTCAGATTTGGGAGACTTTGGAGGACTCATGGATAACGAGTCACACGACTGGATTACCTCAACGCTGCTCACCGAGCAGGAAATCATGGACGCCATCTCGTTTGTGAACGAGGGTGCCAAAGAGGACAACCTCTCGCAGATTGTGCGATATTCCAAGCGCATGTACTTCGTGGCGGTCAACACGGACGTGTCCTCGCGCGAGATCGCCGAGCAGTACGAGGGCTTCGCGTCGTACATCTCTCAGGGAGACTCAGACGGCCTCATCCACTTCATCAGGACCGATATGCCGCTGATGGAGATGCGCGTGTCTGACGACCCGCTTTTGCAGGGACGCTCGGCCGTGGCGTTTATGGGCCACGCGTGCGCCAAGGCCGCGCGAAACGGCGGCCTTCCCGTGGGACGTTGCTTTGAGATTGTGCAGAATTACCAGCGCCTCGCCAACGACACCAGTAACGAGGAGCTCGTGCACTACCTCATGTTGCCGATGATGCTTGAGCTTACCAAGGCCGTATGCCTTGAGGGCCGTGCGTACACGCATCCCATCTCGCACCACGCGATGACCTACGTACGCAGTCACCTTAACGAGCCGCTTGACGGAGACTCGGTGGCCGAGGCGTGCGGCGTGAGCCGTAAGACTCTGTGCACGCGCTTCAAGGTGGAGACCGGCGAGACCTTCGCCGCCTACGTGCGGCGCGTACGCATCGAGCGCGCACGGCGTTTGCTGGATACGTCCGAGTTCGAGATCTCGCGGATTGCGTATCAGACGGGATTCTCGTCACAGAGCCACTTCCAGACGGCGTTTAAGGAAGCCACCGGCTACACCCCACGCGAATGGCGCATGCGCGAGGCAAACGAGATCTAGAGCCGAAGCGTGATCCGTGCGGTTTGGGGGTAGCCCCTTTTCCGCACTCGTGCGGTTTAGGGGCTACCCCCAAACCGCACGGATCACGCTTTTCCGAAGAACGCGGCATCCGCGGGGCGCCAGGGGCGCTCGCGTGCGGGGTCGTCGGCCACGTGCATGTGGCTGGCAGCCTCATACCATTTGACGGTATAGCCCGCCCCGTGGCTGCAGAAGACTGAGTCTGGCGTGTGGGGAAGGTCTGCCTCAGGCTCATAGGCGGCCTCTGAAATGACGCGCTCGGCATCGTGACAGGGCTCGTAGCCGAGAAGTTCGCAGGTAAAGCTGCCGTTTCCGCCCGTATAGGCCGCCACGTCAAGGGCGTAGTCGCCCACCTCGGAGGCGGCGACCTCTCCTTCAAGCACCGCCTCCGCTTGCCGCATCTGTGGCGCGCCAAACCGGGCCCCCATCCGCTGCAGGTCTGCCAGCGAACGCCCCACCTTGTCTGCCGGCACCTCAAGCGAAAAGCGGTACCACGGCTCAAGCAGCACGGCAGCACCCTCTTCGCGCGCGGTCATCAGCCCCTGCCTGACAGCACGCCATGCTGCCTGGCGGAAGTCTCCACCTTCTGTGTGCTTGAGGTGCGCCTTGCCCGAGACCAACGTGATGCGCACGTCCGTCAGCGGATAGCCCGCGAGTACACCGCGATGGTTCCGCTCCATGGCACACCCGAGGGCAAGGCGCTGCCAGTTGAGGTCAAGATCATCGGTGCTGCACACCGTGCCATACACCACGCCTGTGCCTGCGGGCAGCGGCTCGATACGGAAGTGCGCCTCGGCGTAGTGGCGCAGCGGCTCAAAGTGTCCATATGCCATAACGGGCATTGAAATACTCTCTTTATATAGTATGGAGCCCACGCCGAAGCTCACGGCAGCGCCCAACCGTTCGGCCAGACGGTCTCGCAGGACCTCAAGCTGCACGGCGCCCATCAGCTGCACATGGATCTCCTCGAGGTCTGTATCCCACGTCACGCCCAGCATCGGGTCCTCGTCACACAGTTGGCGAAGCACCTGGTAGACCGTGTGCACATCCACGTCACCCGGCTCCACACGGTAGGTAAGCACGGGCGCCAGGACTGGCTGCTGCGCCGGCTCTTCCGCGCCCAACACGTCTCCGGGACGAACATGCGCAAGGCCCGTTACCGCGCACACCTGGCCGGCGCGTGCCTCGGGCACCACCTCGTACTTTGCGCCTTGATAGACGCGCACTTGGTTGACCTTGTCGGCCCATGGCCCAGCGTGGTCACTACCTTGCAGTAGGTCGCGTGCGTGCAGCGACCCGCCCGTCACCTTCAGCCACGTGACGCGTTCTCCGCAATCGTGTGTCACCTTGTACACGCGGGCGGCAAACGCGGCCGGCCACGTACGCTCCGCAACCAGCGCGCTCAGCCCGTCGAGAAACTCGACGATGCCCTCGTCGCGCAGAGCCGACCCAAAGAACACCGGGAACACGTGGCGCTCTGCCACCAGGCGAACCAGCGTCCCTTGCGAAACGCTCCCCTGCTCGAGGTACTCGTCAAGGGCCGCCTCGTCCGTTGCCGCGGCTGCCTCGTGCAGC
>DJXA01000082.1:0-3169 GCA_002449555.1 Atopobiaceae bacterium UBA7016
CCACGCCGGACAATCAGGACGGAGGCCTCTGCTTACTCCACCGTAACCGACTTCGCCAAGTTCCTCGGCTTGTCCACGTCGTAGCCGCGGTCGCGCGCCACGTAGCGAGCGAGCAGCTGCAGGTGCAGCGCCGCAATCACCGGCACGATGAGCTCGTCCGGGCAAGACGGCACCCAGAGCACCGCCTGGCACATTTTGGCCACGCGCTCGTCGCCGTCCGTGGCCACGCCCACCACCACGGCGCCACGCGCCAGGCACTCCTGGATGTTCGACACCGTCTTGTCGTGCACGTGGTCGGCCGGAACGATGGCCACCACCGGGAAGCCTGGCTCCAAGAGCGCGATGGGCCCGTGCTTCATCTCCCCCGCCGGATACGCCTCGGCGTGCAGGTAGCTGATCTCCTTCAGCTTGAGCGCGCCCTCGTAGGCCGACGTGGAGTTGACGTTGCGGCCCAGGAAGAGCGCACTCGTCTTGCCACGGAAGAGCTGGGCGGCCTGCTTGTCCTGCCAACGACGCTTCAGCACCTGGCGCATCAGGCCCGGCACCTTGCAGAGGTCCTCGTAGTGACGGCGCACCTCCTCGATGCCCATGCGCCCGTTGGCCAGCGCCAGACGAAGCGCCAGCAGGAACGCCGCCACCATCTGCGCGGTGTAGGCCTTGGTTGAGGCCACGGCCACCTCGGGTCCGGCCTGGATGTAGAGCGCGCCGTCGGCCTCGCGTGCAGCCGTGGAGCCCAACACGTTGGTAATGGCAAAGACGTTGCAGCCCATGCCGCGCATGCGGCGCGCCGCCGTCAGCGTGTCGGCCGTCTCTCCAGACTGCGTGATAACCACGCACATCGTATGGTCAGTGACCAGCACGTCAGAGTAGTTGAACTCGCTCGCGTACTCGCACGAAACGGGAATCCTCGCCCACTTCTCGATGACCGTCTTGGCAATGAGGCCCACGTGGTAGGACGTACCGCAGGCGATGATGAACACGCGGTCAACCGCGGCCAGCTCGGAACGGGTCAGCGTGAGCTCATCCATCTCGATGCCATGCTCGCCCAGGCGGCCGGCGAGCAGGCGCTCGATGGCCTCGGGCTGCTCGCTGATCTCCTTTGCCATGAAGTCGGAGTAGCCGCCCAGCTTGGCCGCGGAGGCATCCCAGTCGATATCGATGGCCGTGGGGTGGGCCACCTCGCGGCCATCACGGTCGATGATGGAGATGGAGCCGTCTGAGCGGAGCGTGGCCACATCGAAGTCCTCAAGCTGCAGCACGTGGCTGGTCACCGAGGCAAGCGGCATAACGTCGGAGGCGGCGTAGGCACCGTCATCGGTGGAGGCCACCACCAGCGGCGAGCCAGAGCGTGTCACCACCAGCTGGCCGGGGACGTCCGCGCAGACTACGGCGAGCGCCCACGAGCCCTCCAGCCGGTCGCACGCGTTGCGCACGGCAGAGGCGAGGTCTCCGTTTGCGGGGCCGTTCCATGCCTCTTCTATGAGGTGCGCGATGACCTCGGAGTCCGTGTCACTCGCAAAGGCATGGCCGTCGAGCATGAGCTGACGCTTGAGCGCCTGGTAGTTCTCCACGATACCGTTGTGCACCACCGCGATGCGGCCGGAGCAGTCATAGTGCGGGTGGGCGTTACGGTCGGTGGGTGCGCCGTGCGTGGCCCAGCGCGTGTGGCCGATGCCGCACGTGCCATTGAGGTTGGCCACCCTTGCGCGCTCCACCAGATGGGCGACGCGGCCGGCGCACTTCACGCCGTGGAGGTTGCCCGAGGGGGAAACCACCGAGACGCCGGCGGAGTCATAGCCGCGATACTCAAGCGTCTGAAGTCCCTCGAGCAGCCACGGCGCCGCCTGCTTGCTGCCCGTATATCCAACGATTCCGCACATGTGAGCCCCCACTTCCCTGCAACTTGCCCTATAACGCAGCGATTATGCCAACCAAACGATGCGGCTTCGTTTTGCACCTGTTTCGGAAACGTTTTCGCCCGTTCACAACGGCGTGTCGTGTGTGCGCATCCGCTCAATGCGACGTAACAATGCCAGGTTTGGTCTCATCCAGCGGGGAGAGGCGCAGGCATGGACGAGCCACGCCATCCCCCATCGTGCTAGCATGACGGCGGGGAGACATGGAAGGCGGAGCCGCACATGAAGCTGCCGTTTACATCGGACAAGGAGAGCACTCAGGCTGAGTCATCCGACCAGCTTGATGCCACGCTCGAGCGTCCCGTCCCCCAGGAGCCAGAGCCTAGCGACACGCCCGCTGAACCAAAGCCTACGCAGGGCATTCCACCCCAGCTTGCCGACGCCGCAAAGGCCGCCGTGGCCTGGGCGCTGTTTGGAATTGAGTGGGCATTGACCGCCTTCTTCGTCATCGGGGCGCTGGCGCTCTTTCCCAGCCTCAGCTCAACCCTACTCCTCTTGGCGGCCATCATTGCCGTGCCCATCCCGCCCATCCAAAAAGCCCTCGACCGCATCGTGGAACTCATCCCGCTCACGTTGCCCAAGTTCGTCGTTACGGCGACGGCAGCAACGGCACTCTTCTTAGTTGGACTCATCGCCATTCCCACAAACCAACCGCAGGTCACGCCACCAGTTGAGGACGAAGCTGCCGAGGTCGTCGAGCCGGCTCCTCAGCCCACTGAGCCTGAAGAGATCGTTCTCACCCAGAACACGGAAATCCTTGAGTACTCGCTCAAATCAACCGATCCGCTCGCGCTCGTCACCTGCTCAAGTGCCGAGGCGTCCGTCAGCACCACTGACGCGCTCGACCTCTCCCAGCTAGGCGAGCAAAGCATCACCTACGTCATCGCGTCGGGCGACTACGCGCGCGAAGATCGCTTCGTGTTTACCGTGCGCGACACCAAACCTCCCGAGCTGAAGCTGAGCCAGACACAGGTCACCATTGAGGAGGGCGAGTCATTTGACCCAACTTCCTATGTGCAATGGGCGGCCGACCCCGTGGACGGCGAGCTTGCCTACGTCACATCAGAACCAGAGACCTCGGCGACCAGCCCCGGTGACCAGCAGTTTTATGACACCGGCTGGTTCACGTGCGAGGGCAGCTACGACGTCAACACGCCTGGCACGTACTTCCTCACCATGGCTGCCTGCGACCGCAACGGCAACCGCGTGACCAAAGACCTCACGCTGGAAGTCACGTCAAAGCGCAACGCGGA
>DJXA01000082.1:3269-3610 GCA_002449555.1 Atopobiaceae bacterium UBA7016
CAGACGCAGACCTTTGTGGTCAACCAAAGGAGCACCATCTTCCACTATCCCAACTGCCCCTCCGTTGACCAGATGAGCGAGAAGAACAAGTGGATCACGGACGAGTACACCGCTGACGAGCTCAAAGAGCTTGGCTACCTGCCCTGCGGCAACTGCCACC
The DNA here is from genome assembly GCA_002449555.1 of Atopobiaceae bacterium UBA7016. Classification (GTDB taxonomy): domain Bacteria; phylum Actinomycetota; class Coriobacteriia; order Coriobacteriales; family Atopobiaceae; genus UBA1367. The sequence continues at coordinate 3,430 of DJXA01000082.1, forward strand.
CGCACTAGCGCCTGCGACGTTACAGCCAAGCAGGCGGCTCGTCGGCGGCGCCCCGCACCTGCCAGTACAGGTCAAACCCGTCCCAGCAGCTCAACAGGTCAAGGAACTGCTCCGCTGTGAAGCGCTGGCCGTCTACCACCACCGACTTCTCGCCCTGTTCGTTTGCCTCGATGCGCGCGAC
>DJXA01000012.1 GCA_002449555.1 Atopobiaceae bacterium UBA7016
GGCTCGGCCATGGACGCGGCCAAGATCATGTGGCTCATGTACGAGCACCCCGAGGCCAAGTTCGAGGACATGGCCATGGACTTCATGGACATCCGCAAGCGCATCTACACCTATCCCACCATGGGCACCAAGTGCTACTTCGTTGCCATCCCGACCTCTTCGGGCACCGGCTCCGAGGTGACGCCGTTCGCCATCATCACCGATGCCGAGAGCGGCATCAAGTGGCCGCTGGCCGACTACCAGCTGCTGCCCAACATGGCCATCGTGGACACCGACAACATGATGAGCCAGCCCAAGGGCCTGACCTCGGCCTCTGGCGTCGACGTGCTGACGCACGCTCTCGAGGCCTACGTCTCCATCATGGCGAGCGACTACACCGACGGTATCGCGCTGCGCGCGGGCGAGCTGGTCTTCAAGTACCTGGCCCGTGCCTACGACAACCCCAATGACGTCGAGGCGCGCGACCACATGGCCAACGCGAGCTGCCTGGCTGGCATGGCCTTCGCCAACGCCTTCCTGGGTGTCAACCACTCCATGGCTCACAAGCTGGGCGCCTTCCACCACATCCCGCACGGCTGGGCCAACGCCGTCATCCTCACGCGCGTCATGCGCTACAACGCGGCCGAGCGTCCCACCAAGATGGGCACCTTCAGCCAGTACCAGTACCCGCACGCGAAGGCACGCTACGCCGAGTTCGGCCGTGCCTGCGGCTTCACCGGTGCCAACGATGACGAGGTATTCGAGAGCTTCGTCGCCGGCATCGAGGAACTGAAGGCTCACGTGGGCGTCAAGCCGACCATCAAGGACTTTGGCGTCGACGAGCAGTACTTCCTCGACACCTTGGACGAGATGAGCGAGCAGGCCTTCAACGACCAGTGCACGGGCGCCAACCCGCGCTACCCGCTGATCAGCGAGATTCGCGAGCTGTACCTGGACGCCTACTACAACCGCGAGCCCAGCTCCTACGAGGACTAGCAAGACGACATCTGAGAACCCTAAGGAGGTCCCATGATCATCTCCGAGAACGCCGTCGTCATCGTGCAGCGTGCGAACAAGGTTGTCTACCACGACGGCGACCGCATCATCAAGGTCTTCAACGACGTCAAGCCCGCTTCGGACGTCTTCAACGAGTCCCTCAACACCGCCCGCGTGGCCGAGACGGGCATCCGCGTGTCCGAGCCGCTCGAGGTGAGCCAGGTGGAGAGCGGCGAGTACGAGGGCTGCTGGGCCCTGGCCAACCGCTACGTGCCGGGCAAGAACCTGCACCAGGCCTTTGACGAGGCCGAGGCCAACGGCACCTTTGACGAGGTCTTCGACCGCTTCGTCGACCTGCAGCTTGAGGTCCAGGGCTTCCGCGCGCCGCTCCTCAACCGCCAGAAGGACAAGCTCAACCGCATGATCTCCGACACCAAGGGCATCATCGACGCCACCACGCGCTATGACCTGCACATCCGTGTCGAGGGCATGATGGCCGACGAGCGCGTCTGCCACGGCGACTTTGTCCCCTCCAACGTCATCCTGGGCGACGACGGCGAGCTGTACCTCTGCGACTGGGCCCACGTGACCGCCGGCGCCCCCGACGTTGACGCCGCCATGACCTACCTGCTCTTCAGCCTGCGCCACCCGCAGAGCGCCGAGCGCTACCTCAAGCGCTACTGCGAGCGCGCCGACGTGGCACGCCAGCAGATCATGCGCTGGATGCCGGTCATCGCCGCTGCCGAGCTCTCTCGTGGCCGCAAGCGCGACGAGGAGTTCCTGAAGGGCTGGGTCAACGTCTATACTGGCGAGTAGACTCATTCACTGAAGGCGCGGTAAGAAGGGCGGCCATCATGCGTGTCACAACTCATCTCAAGCGTGTGCTCTCAGGCGTTTTGGTAGCGCTGCTGGCGCTATGCGTCTGTGGCTGTTCCTCTGCTGCCAAGCAAGAGGAGCAGATTCGCACGGTGATCGATAACACGTTCGCCGTGTTCAAGAATCCGGCTGAGAATGACATCTCGTCATTCTTGAGCGAGGAGACGGCTACCGAGATCAGCTCCTATGGCGTCGACATGAACGCGTTTCTTACCGCGGCCTTCAAGAACCTGTCGTACACCGTGAACGAGGTCTCCATTGACGGAGATGCCGCGCAGGTGGCGCTCACGGTGTCCAACGTCAACCTGGACACGGCCATGGCGGACGCCATTGTCGACTTCGAGGCGTGGACCGACACCGACGAGGCCGTTCAGGTGTACAAGGAGAGCGCCGAAGAGGGACTGTACCGCAAGCTGTTCGAGCTGCTGTACGCCAAGATTGACGAGCTTGCCACTAGTCCCACGGCTACCGACGTGACGCTCTACCTGCAGAAGCAGGAGGACGACACGTGGGACGTTACGGACGAGGGCAATGACGCCTTCTACTCCGCGCTCTACGGTGGTGCGACGTTCAACTTCTAACCGAGTCGCGAATGTTGACATAGCCGGGGCCTTCCCGGTCAACAGCAGCAGGGCGAGGATTATTGTCCTCGCCCTGCTGCTGTTGACCGGGAAGGCCCCGGCTATGTCAACAATCGTCTAGCTGATATGCTCGTACGTGCGGTAGGTGAAGGAAACGCCCTCGTCCGTGGTGCCGCCCGGCTCCTCGGCAGCCAAGCGCCACGCGGGGTCCTCGTCGAGGTTGGGGAACCACGCATCCACAGGCACGACCGTGTCGTTCATGGTGACGTGCACGCGTCGGCACTGGGGGAGGAGCTGGCGGTAGAGGCTCTCTCCGCCGATGAGCCAGACGGTGTCGGGGTCAGTTTCGGCCACCAGCGCAAGCGCCTCGTCGATGCTGACAACCACCTCGGCACCTGGAGCCTCATAGCTGGCGTCACGCGTCAAAACAATGTTGCGCCGCGCCTTCAGCGTCCCGTTGGGGAAGCTCTCATAGGTCTTGCGGCCCATGAGCACGGTGCCCAGAACCTCGCCCGGCTTCGCATCCTTGGGACGACGTCCGCCGCAGGTGAGCGCCACAAAGCGGCGCATGTCGGCGCGGTTGGCTACGGCCAGCCCGCCGTCCAGCCCAATGCCCCAGTCTCGCGTCACGCTGACGATGGCGTCCATGGTGCCTCCTCGCTTCACGCGTCGCGGCTACACCGCGATGGGGATGTTCTTGACCTGCGGGCCCGTCACGTAGTCCTCGACGATGAGGTCGTCGGTGGTGAAGGCGTAGAAGTCAGTGACCGCGGGGTTGAGCGTTACGCGCGGCGCGGGATGCGTCTCGCGCGTGATGAGCTCGCGCACGATGTCCACGTGGCGGTCGTAGATGTGCGCGTCGGCGATCATGTGCACCAGCTCGCCGGCCACCATGCCGCTCGCCTGCGCCACCATCATCAGCAGAAGCGCGTATTGGCAGACGTTCCAGTTGTTGGCGGCCAGCACGTCCTGGCTGCGCTGCATGAGCACCATGTTGAGGGTGAGCTTGCCGTCCTCGCGCCGGTCGTCCGTCACGTTGTATACCGCGTTGTAGGCACAGGGGTACAGGTGCATCTCGGAGAGGTCGTGCACGTTGTATAGGTTGGTCATGATGCGGCGCGAGAAGGGCGTCTCGCGCAGGTCCTTCAGCACGCGATCCATCTGGTCATAGTCTCCGTCGGCGTAGTGGCTCACCACGCCCACCTGGTATCCGTACGCCTTGCCGATAGAGCCCGTCTCGTCGGCCCACTCGTCCCAGATGTGCGGCTTCAGGTCGCCGATGTTGTTGGACTTGCGCTGGTAGATCCACAGGATCTCGTCCATGGCGCTTTTCAGCGCGGTGCGGCGCAGCGTGAGCGCGGGGAACTCTTCGCGCAGGTCATAGCGGTTGCACACGCCAAAGCGCTTGATGGTGTAGGCGGCCGATCCGTCCTCCCAGTGGGGGCGCACGGCCTGGCCCTCGGTGGTGGTGCCGTTTTCGATGATGTCCTCACACATACGGATGAAGATCTCGTCCGCCTTGCTCATGAGTGCCTCCCTGTCATGCGGTGCGTGACGCCCGACGCGCTACGCCTGGTTGCCCTCTTCGAGGATGTCGTCAAAGAAGGTATCCATGTCGTCGTACTCGTAGATGTCGTACTCGTGGTAGTCGTTTCCGTCCTCGTACAGCACCTCGTCCCAGTTGGTGGCCAGCACGTCGTCCTCAACCAGGTAGTAGACCGACTTGAAGGCGGTGGC
>DJXA01000004.1:0-2720 GCA_002449555.1 Atopobiaceae bacterium UBA7016
TCCACGTGAACTCGCCAATCACGGCGGGCAGTGCCTTGATGAGCTCCCAGTTTTCGGCCACCTGGCGCGGATAGGTCTCGGTCCCCAGCATCACGCGCTGCGGATAACGCTCGGAGTCGCCCTCGTAGCGCGCCGTCATGTAGTTGTATCCCTGCACGTCAACGCTGCTGTCCAGACGCTCCAGCACGCGCGAGACCACCGGATGCCGCGTGATGTCCGCCATGCGCGTGGCCATCAGGCCCATAAACTGGTTGACGTCGCCGGTCACGAAGTCCTCGCGCGGGCGCCCGGTGAGGTCAGCCGCGATATCGGCCACCTCCTCGCCCGCCGCGAAGGCGCCGTTCACGCCATTGGTCACAAACCGGGTGTCGTCCAGCTCATGAATCCGCTGGTAGAGCTCGTATGCCACCTCAAAGCCGCGCTCGGTGTTGATGTCAGAGATCTCGTTTCCCGTGGAGTAGCCCACCACGCAAGGATGGAAGCGGTCCTCGCGCACGAGCGAGGTGGTCACCTGCTGCCAGCTGTGCGGGAAGTACTGCGCAAAGTCGCCAAAGCCCTTGAGCTTGGTCCACATGTCGCAGACTTCGTCGAGCACGTACATGCCCAGCTTGTCGCAGGCGTCGAGCAACTCCTGCGAGGCGTGGTTGTGCGCGCTGCGGATGGCATTGAAGCCTGCCTCCTTCAGCCGCGCCACGCGCCAGAGCTCAAACTCCTTGTAGGCCACGCCGCCCAAGATACCCTCGTCGTGATGGATGCACGCGCCGCGCAGCAGCACCTGCTTGCCGTTGATGAGCAGCCCGCGCTCTGGGTCCCACGACTCGGTGCGCAACCCGCAGCGCGTGTGCGCCACGTCGTCGCCCACCGTAAGCTCAACCCAGTACCACTGCGGGTCCTCCTCGCTCCACGGACGAATGCCGCGCAGGTAGAGGACGCGATCGAGCTCGTAGCGCTCCCCAACCCGCACGGGGAAAACCTCGTCCAGCACGTCGACCTCGTCAGCATCAAAGACGCGCAGGCGCACGTTCACGTTTTGGGAGACGCCCGTGTAGTTACGCAGCGTTGCCCGCAGACGTACGCGCGCGCCGCCCTCGGGCGTCAGCTCTTGCGTGGTCAGCCATATGCTGTCAGGCTCGGTGTGCACCTGCGGGCCGTACATCAGCCAGACCGGCCGCACGATGCCGCAGCCCGCGTACCAGCGCGAGCTGAGCAGGTCCGTCTTGCAGACCACCAAAAGCATGTTGGGCGCGTCCCAGCACACGTAGCTCGTGATGTCACAGGTGAGGCTCGTGTAGCCAAAGTCACCCATGCCTACCTGCGATCCGTTCACATACACGAACGACTTGGAGAAGACGGCCTCAAACTTCAGCAGCAGACGCATGCCCCTCAGGGCCTCGTCTAGCACGAGCTCGCGCTGGTAGTAGTACACCTGGCCGTCAAAATGGCTCGTACGACCACCGTTTACGCTGTCGGGCCGCTGACCCTCGGCGAGCAGCGCGTCATACGGCACGCTCGTATGCACGGCATCGTCGGGAATGGCCGTAACCAACGAGAACGCGTCATCGCGCGGATAGACGTACCAGTCGTCGTTCAGGGACAAGCGCTTCATTGCTCTGCCTTTCTCCAAGCGTGCGCACTTCATTCATTGATAGTGTAGCGCGGCATAAGGCCTGCGACTTCTTGAGAAGCGCGTCGTTGGCAGCGCACGTTCGAGTCAGTAGCTGCATGATCGACTTCCTATGATGTACTACGTGATATACAATCAGCGCATAGGTCTGAGTGAGACGTTGGGGGGCACCTATGGAGATACGCACGCTTCGCTACTTCTTGGCCGTTGCCTACGAGGGCAACATCTCACGCGCGGCCGAGTCGCTTTACATCGCGCAGCCGTCGCTCTCTCGACAGATTCAGGCACTGGAGAAGGAGCTGGGCTGCCAGCTGTTCATCCGCAAGTCCCACCGCGTGGAGCTCACGCCTGAGGGCCTTGAACTGCGCAGCCGCGCAACCGAGATCCTCGAGATGGTAGACCGCGTAGAGTCAAGCTTTGCCGAGAAGGGCAACGAAGCCGTGGTAGGCGACGTGCACATCGTGGCCGCAGAGACGGCTGGCATGCGCACGGTAGCGCGGGTAATCACCGCAGTTCACCAGGCCCATCCGCAGATCCAGTTCCACCTGCATACCGGCGACGACCTGCAGGCGTCGGACATGATTGACAAGGGCCTCGCAGACTTTGCGGTCATCTGTGAGCCCGCAAACCTTGTCAATTACCACACGCGCAAGCTCCCAGAGCGCGACGTGTGGGGCGTGCTCATGCGCACGGACGACCCGCTGGCGGCAGAGGTCGGCATCACGCCGGCCCAGCTGGCTAAGCGTTCGGCATACTTCAGCCGCCAGCAGGTGAGCCTGTCACACGAGACCAACCCCTTCCGCAATTGGCTCGGGCACTATCGTGGACGGACCAAGCAGGCCGGCACCCTTGACCTTGTGCGCAATGCGGGGGCGATGGTGGCCGCGGGAGACGCGCTCGCCGTCACGTTTGAGGACGTCGGCGGCTATGACGGTGACGGGCTCGTCTTCCGTCCCTTCGAGCCGCGCCTCGAGACCAGTTCGGTCTTTGCCTGGAAGCGTCATCGCACCTTCAGCGAGGCGAGCCGCGTGTTCCTCGACACAATGCGGGCACGGCTGGAGGAGTAGGGTACGGACGATCAGGACGGAGGCTTCTG
>DJXA01000004.1:2819-5032 GCA_002449555.1 Atopobiaceae bacterium UBA7016
AAGCCTCCGTCCTGATCGTCCGGGTGTGAGCGGAAAGCCATACACCCAACGCATACCACTGCCTTACAAACGGGCATTGGTAATGGCACTTGCACGCCGTCATAATAGGTATTACGACATGCTTGGCGTGGGGACGCCACCATACGGAGAGGAGCCACCATGATCTATCGCGAGTTCCAGGACCTGAAGCTTTCTGGCCTTGGCCTGGGTGCCATGCGCCTGCCCGTCATTGACGGTGACGACCACACCATTGACGAGCCGGCCGCGGCCGCCATGGTTGACTACGCCATGGAGCACGGCATCAACTACTACGACACCGCGTGGGGCTACCACGGCGGCCACTCCGAGGAGGTGCTGGGCCGCGCGCTCGCCAAGTATCCGCGCGACAGCTTCTACCTAGCCACCAAGTTCCCCGGCTACGCCAACAGCAACTTTGGCAAGGCGCAAGAGATCTTTGAGAAGCAGCTGGAGAAGTGCGGCGTTGAGTACTTCGACTTCTACCTCTGCCACAACGTGACCGAGTCTAACATCGACGACTACCTGGCCGACGACCGCTTTGGCACTGTCAGCTACTTGCTTGAGGAGAAGAAGGCTGGCCGCATTCGCCATCTGGGATTCTCGTGCCACGGCGCCCTGCCCGTTCTGCGCGCCTTCCTTGAGAAGTACGGCAAGGACATGGAGTTCTGCCAGCTGCAGCTCAACTATATCGACTGGCACTTCCAGAAGGACGCCGAGAAGGTGGCCCTGCTTGCGGAGTACGGCATCCCCGTATGGGTAATGGAGCCGCTGCGCGGCGGCAAGCTGGCCTCGCTGCCCGAGCAGTACGAAGCCCAGCTCAGGGCCCTGCGCCCCGACGAGACCATCCCCGCGTGGGCCTTCCGCTTCCTGCAGACCGTGCCCGAGATCACGATGGTGCTCTCCGGCATGTCCAACATGGAGCAGTTGCAGGCCAACATCGCCACGTGGAACGAGGACAAGCCGCTCTCCGACGAGGAGTGGAGCGCAATCCTCTCCATCGGCGACACCATGGCCACGGGCGTGCCCTGCACTGCCTGCCACTACTGCACCAACCACTGCCCCATGGAGCTGGACACCCCGCACCTCATCGCGCTTTACAACGAGCACAAGTTCACGGGCGGCGGCTTTATCGCGCCGATGGCGCTGGGCGCGCTCCCCGCAGACAAGCAGCCGAGCGCCTGCCTTGGCTGCGGCAGCTGCGCCGCAGTCTGCCCACAGCAGATCGACATCCCCGGCGTCCTCGCCGACTTCGCCGAGATGATGTCATAAGCAAACGCTGACTGCACCACAAGGGTCGGACCCTTGTGGTGCAGTCAGCGCTCAATCAGCGTCTGGAGCTCGGCAAAGGTGGTAACAACCACATCAGCTTGGGAGACGTCTTGCGGGATGCCTGAGCCCGTGAATCCCACGGTATAGAGCCCGGCACCCTTCGCCGAGGCGATCCCGTTGGCAGAGTCCTCAATAGCGATCATCTGGCCGCGCTCAATTCCTCGCTGCTCAAGACGCTCGGCCGCTACGTTAAAGATGGCTGGGTCTGGCTTGCACACGCCGGTATCGTCGACCGTGGCTATCACGTCAAAAGCATCCAGGCAGCCCGCGCCACCAACCACCAGCTTAACGCGCGCCGCCGTGCCGCTTGTCGCTATCGCCGCGGGCATGTCGTTTTGACGCATCCATTCGAGAAACGCCGGTAAGCCAGGCATGGGGTCAAGGCGTCCCAGATCCTCGTAGCCGCAGCCCTCACCATAGATGCCCTCGTGCGCCTCCTCTGGCGTCACCCGGCCTTCAAGCATCTCGTTGGCGATGGTCGTCGCGGCAAAGACCTCTGACTTGCCCAAAAAGCGAGTCAGCTGAGGCAACTCGGGATGCACGCCGTGGCTCTCAAGGTAGCGAGTCGCACTGTTCAAAAAGATGAGCTCGCTGTTCGCGACGACGCCGTCAACGTCGAAGATGACTGCCCTCACCCGCCGCGGAAACGCCATCAAATCGCTCCTCACACGCGAGTGCACCACAAGGGTCGGACCCTTGTGGTGCAGTTACTACATTTCTTTATGCCGCTACTGGCGGTAGTACTTCAGGAAGTCCTCGAGCTTGTCGAGTGCTTCGCCCAGCACCGCGCGACGCGGCAGGTAGACGATGCGGAAATAGCCCGGCGTCTCCCAGTTGAAGCCCTTGCCCGGCACGATGAGCACGTG
>DJXA01000051.1:0-8175 GCA_002449555.1 Atopobiaceae bacterium UBA7016
GACACCGTGGGCGTCATCCTCACGCGCGCCGACGAGCAGACCATGAGCGGCGTGGTCTCGGGCATCGAGAAGTACTTCTTCGCAAGCGACTATGGCACCTCCATCGCCTATGTGGGCGACGACGTCAAAGAGCTGGCCAAGACCATGCGGTCGCTGCTCGAACGGCAGATCGACGGCATCATTCTCGTCAGCTCGGCGCCTGTTCCCGGCGATATGGACCTGTACCTGCGTGCCCGCGTACCTGTAGTGGTGGTTGGCCAGCACGTACGCGACCTCTGCTCCGTGCGCTTCGACAACTTTGGCGCAGCCTACGACCTCGCCTCGTCGCTCGGGTGTGGGCCCGACAGCCGCATCGCCTACATCGACGCCGCGGGCCAGTACCGCTCGTTTGGCGCGGACCGGCGCAAGGGCTTCCTCGCAGGGCTCGAGCGCATCGGCATCGACCAAGACCACATTGCCGTGCGCACCGCAGGCTTCAGCGTGGACGACGGCTATCGCACGGTTTCGGAGCTTTTGGCCAAGCGGGCTGAATTCGATTTCATATCTTGCGCCACCGACACCATCGCCGCGGGCGCCATCAAGGCCATCCGCGAACGCTACGGCAGCAGCTTCTCCGCGCGGGCGCCGCGCGTGAGCGGCTTTGGCAACGACCCCATCCTGCAGGCGGTGGCCGGCCCCATCCCCACGGTGAGCTTCGATTACGAGGAATGCGGCATCAAAGCTGCGGAAATCATGGTTGACAAGCTCAAAGACGCAACGGTTGGCACCACCAGTCTTGTCTTGGGCTACCGCATCGTTGGGGTATAGATCCCAAGCCTGTTCTATCTTCCTAAGCCATTCCCCTTGCAAACCTTTCCTTTTGGGCAATCCAACATTTTTTTGTTGCCAAGGAATGTGGAATCGATTACAGTTTTTTGTGGCTTCGTTTCACAGTTTTTCCATGAACGGGACTGTGAAACGGTTTCATGTCATGAAGAAGGAAAGGAAGGGTTTATGGCACTTGATGCTGCAAAGGCCGCGAAAGAGATTCTTGCGGCCGTCGGCGGTCCCTCGAACGTGGTTTCGGCCGCCCACTGCGCCACCCGTCTGCGCCTCGTCATCGCAGACGACTCTAAGGTTGACAAGGACGCCGTCGAGGATGCCCTTGGCGCAAAGGGCAACTTCCAGGCCTCTGGCCAGCTGCAGATCATCTACGGCACCGGCACCGTCAACAAGGTGTACGAGGAGTTCTGCAAGCAGGGCAACATCTCGGCCGTCTCCAAGGACGAGCTGAAGAACGTGGCCGCCCAGAACCAGAACAAGTTCATGGCTGCCATCAAGGTCCTTTCCGACGTCTTCGTGCCCATCATCCCGGCCATCGTGGCCTCCGGTATGCTCATGGGCATCATGGGCGCCATCGAGTTCATGGGCAACGCCGGCTACTTCGTGCTCGACACCAACAGCGTGTGGTGGCGCATCGCCGGCCTCATCAACGCCTGCGCCCTCGCCAACCTGCAGATCCTGCTCGGCTTCTCTGCGGCAACCGTCTTCGGTGGCAACCCCTACCTGGGTGCCTCCTTCGGCGCGCTGCTCATCTCGGGCAACTTCATCAACGCCTACGCCGCTGCTGACGCCATCGCCAACGGCACCATGATCACGCTTGACGTCATCCCTGGCCTCTACAGCATTGACTGGATTGGCTATCAGGGCCACGTCATCCCCATCCTGGTGGGCACCTGGATTCTGTGCACCATCGAGAAGAAGATGCACCAGATCGTCCCCGACATGTTCGACCTGTTCGTGACGCCGCTCGTGTCTGTGGCCGGCGCCGCCTACATTACCATCCTGTTCATCGGCCCGATCTTCGTTTGGCTTGAGAACGCCATCCTCGGCCTGCTCACCGGCCTCCTCAACGTGCCGTTCGGCCTGGGCTACATCCTCATCGGCCTCATCTACAGCCCGTCAGTCGTTACCGGCCTGCACCAGATGTACACCACCATCGACGTGTCCATGCTGGGCCAGTACGGCGTCACCTACTGGCTGCCCATCGCCTCTGCCGCCAACATCGCCCAGGGCGGCGCCTGCCTGGCCGTGGCCCTCAAGACCAAGTCCGGCAAGACCAAGGCTCTGGCCATCCCCTCCGGCATCTCCTGCCTGCTGGGCATCACCGAGCCCGCCATCTTTGGTGTGAACCTGCCCAAGTTCAAGCCGTTCCTCGCTGGCATGGCTGGCGCGGCTGTGGGCGCCTTCATCTGCGCCATGACTCGCCTTGCCGCTTCCGGCACTGGCGTCACCGGCCTCTTCGGCATCCTGCTCTGCATCAACCAGCCGGTCCAGTACATCATCATGTTCCTCGCCTCCTTCGGCGTGGCGTTCGCCCTCACCTGGATCCTCTACAGCGACGAGCCCGACAAGCAGCGTGCCGCCAAGGCTGACGTCCCCGCGACGCCCGCCCACGTTGACGCCATCGCCGCCGCCGGCACCCTCGCTTCCCCGATGACCGGCGAGGCCAAGGCCATGGCCGACGCCCCCGACGCGGTCTTCGCCTCTGGCGCCATGGGCAACGGCGCCGTGGTCTTCCCGACCGAGGGCGGCGTCTACTCGCCCGTCAACGGCACCGTGACCATGCTCTTCGACACCAAGCACGCCGTGGGCCTCGTCTCTGAGGACGGCATCGAGGTGCTCATCCACATCGGCGTTGACACCGTCGAGCTCGGCGGCGCTCCGTTCACCGCGCACGTCGCTTCCGGCGACGCCGTGAAGGCCGGCGACCTCCTCATCGAGGCCGACCTCGACGCCATCGCCGCTGCTGGCAAGCCGACGGCCACCATGGTCATCGTCACCAACACCGACGACTACGCTTCCGTCACGCCTGCCATCGGCGCGGTTACCGCCGGCGACAAGCTCGTGACCGTCGCCTAAGTGGTCTCCCGGGTGCTTTGGTGGGCAGCACTTTGAGAGTGCTTCTCCTTCCCTGAAGCAACTACGGCCACACGTTTCCACATTGCCCACCAAGGGGCGTCCGCAACCGCGGGCGCCCCTTTTTTTGCGTCGCTGCGACGGCTTCACGGCCCGCTCGCCCATTCCCTTCACCTTTTTTTCATTTCTCGCCCACATCTGCTCCATCTAGCGCTATGATTCCGAACCATGTGAGAACGATTCCATAAGAAGCTCATGGCCGTGGGCGGAATCAGACTCATGGGCAATGTGGAAACAACCGAGTTTCAAAAGAAGGAAAGAGGAGGGTGTTATGGCAGCTGAACACGAGCAAGCAGCCAGGGAGATTCTTGCCGCCGTCGGCGGTGCCGAGAACGTTGTTTCGGCAGCTCACTGCGCAACTCGCCTGCGTCTCGTCATCGCGGATGACTCCAAGGTGAACATGGACGCCGTCGAGGATGCATCCCTTGCCAAGGGTAACTTCCAGGCCGCTGGCCAGCTCCAGGTCATCTACGGCACCGGCACGGTCAACAAGGTCTTTGACGAGTTCTGCAAGCAGGGCAACATCACCGTCGGCTCCACTGACGACGCCAAGGCCGCCGCGGCTGCCAAGGGCAACCCCATCCAGCGTGCAACCAAGGCTCTGGGCGACGTCTTCGTTCCCATCATCCCGGCCATCGTTGCTTCCGGTCTTATGATGGGCCTCACCGAGGGCATCAACAACGCCATGGGCGGCGCCCTCGACCTGAACCCCTGGTACGTCCTCATTCACACGTTCTCTAACGCTTCGTTCGTCTTCCTGCAGATCCTCATCGGCTTCTCGGCTGCCCGCGTCTTCGGCGGCAACGAGTTCCTCGGTGGCGTTATCGGCATGATCATGAACCACACCGGCCTCATGAACGCCTGGTCCATCCCCGGCTCTCTGGGCTCCCTCATCGTCGGCAGCGAGACCGCTGCTCAGACCCTCGGCCTTAGCTCCGCTGCTGAGGCTACCGCTAGCGCCATCATGAGTGCCAACTACCTGCCGCAGGTCGCCCTCATCCCGGGTCTCCCGCTCTTGGGCGCCGTGCCCCTGCAGGGCTATCAGGGCCACGTCATCCCCGTCGTGGTTGCCGTTTGGCTGATGTGCCAGATCGAGAAGTGGCTGCACGCCCACGTGCCTGACATGCTCGACCTCTTCGTCACCCCGCTCTGCACCGTTCTGGCCACCGGCCTCGCCACCATGGTCGTCATCGGCCCGATCTTCTCCTGGGTTGAGGAAGGCGTCATGGCGTTCTTCTCCTTCCTGCTGGGCATCCCGTTCGGCCTGGGCGGCGCGCTCGCTGGCGCCATCTACCCGCTGACCGTCGTTCTCGGCGTTCACCACATGTTCAACGCGCTTGAGGCCGGCCTGGTCGCTAAGGGCGCTGACAACTTCAACCCCATCATCTCTGCTGCCAACGTTGCACAGGGCGCCGCCTGCCTGGCCGTCTTCGTGAAGACCGCCTCCGCTAAGAAGAAGGGCCTCGCTCTTCCGTCCGGCATCTCCTCGCTCCTCGGCATCACCGAGCCCGCCATCTACGGCGTCAACCTGCCCGCCGTCAAGCCGTTCATCGGCGCCATCTGCGGCGCTGCTGCCGGCGGCCTGATTTCCGCTTGGCTCGGCCTGTACTCCATCGCTTACGGCATCACCGGTATCTTCGGCTACCTGATCACCTCTGATCCCGTCAAGTACACCATCGTCATCGCCGCGGCCTTCGCCGTGTCCTTCGCCGTCACCTTCGTGCTCTACGCTGACGACGAGAAGACCAAGGCCGCTGCCGCTCGCGAGGCCGAGAAGGCCGCCGCTCCCGCTACCCCCGCTCAGATCGACGCCGTCTCCGCCGCTGGCACCCTCGCTTCCCCGATGACCGGTGAGGCCAAGGCCATGGCCGACGCTCCCGACGCGGTCTTCGCTTCTGGCGCCATGGGCAACGGCGCGGTCATCTTCCCGACCGACGGCGCTTGCTACTCCCCCGTTGACGGCACCGTCACCATGATCTTCGACACCAAGCACGCTGTGGGCCTCGTGTCCAACGACGGCGTCGAGATCCTCATCCACATCGGCGTTGACACCGTCGAGCTGGGTGGCGCTCCGTTCACCGCTCACGTCGCCGGCGGCGACACCGTCAAGGCTGGCCAGCTCCTCATCGAGGCCGACCTCGACGCCATCACCGAGGCTGGTAAGCCGACGGCCACCATGGTCATCGTTACCAACACCGACGACTACGCTTCCGTTGAGCCCACGATCGGCGCTGTCAAGGCCGGCGAGGCACTGGTTGCGGTCAAGTAAGTAACCGGCATTTGCCGCATACTGCTTGTTGAGGGCGGCTGCTTCGGCAGCCGCCCTTTTTGGTGCGGGACCAGCAAGGACGGTCCTTGGTGGTTCCATCTGCGGCAAGGTCGCTGCATTTGCGACATGGGGCATCGTATACTGGACGTAGCATTGTGCATCCTTGGGGGAAGGACCGCTATGAACACCGTCACGCTTGGCTCCACTGGCATCACCGTCGTTCAGAACGCCTTTGGCGCACTACCCATCCAGCGCACGCCCGTTGACGAGGCAGTTCGCATCCTACGCCGCGCCTACGAGGGCGGCATGCGCTACTTTGACACCGCCCGCGCCTACTCCGACAGCGAGGAGAAGCTGGGACGCGCCTTCTTCAGCGGCTGGCTCAGACGCGAGGACGTCTACATCGCCACCAAGACGCAGGCGAAGACGCCCGAGAAGTTCCGGGAGGACCTCGAGACCTCGCTCGCCACGCTACGCACCGACTACATCGACGTGTACCAGTTCCACATGGCGGGGCAAGTGTGGGCGCCGGGCGACGGCACCGGCATGTACGAGGAGATGCTGCGCGCCAAGCAGGAGGGCAAGATCTGCCACATCTCCATCACCGCGCACAAGATCGGCGTGGCCGAGGACGCCGTAAAGAGCGGCCTGTACGAGACGCTGCAGTTCCCCTTCTCCTACCTTGCCGGCCAGCGCGACCTTGACCTGGTCAAGCTCTGCGAGGAGCACAACGTGGGCTTCATCTGCATGAAGGGCCTGGCGGGCGGTCTCATCAACAACTCGCGCGCGGCCATGGCCTTCATGACCGAGCATCCGTGGGCCCTTCCCATCTGGGGTATCCAGCGCATGAGCGAGCTTGAGGAGTGGCTGTCGTACATGGACGAGACGCCCGCCTATGACGACGAGCTGAGGGCCTTCGTCGAGGGCGAACGCGCCGAGCTAATGGGCGACTTCTGCCGTGGCTGCGGCTATTGCATGCCGTGCCCCGTGGGTATTGAGATCAACAACTGCGCGCGCATGTCGCTGATGCTGCGTCGTGCGCCGTCCGCCAGCTGGCTAAACGAGCACTGGCAGGCCGAGATGGCCAAGATCCCCAACTGCCTGCACTGCAACCAGTGCCACCGCAAGTGCCCCTACGAGCTGGACACGCCCACGCTGCTGGAGAAGAACTACGAGGACTACCAGCGCGTCCTCGCCGGCGAGGTCTCTGTAGCCTAGCGAGACGCTGGGGGTAGCCCCCTGCTCCTCGTATATTACGTGGTGCCACTTGATACGCAGTGGCCGCGACCTTTACCCGCCGAGACGAGTATGGCATAAAGGACGCGCGATGGGCGGAGGGCGCACGACTGCCCCTGGGAATCAGTCCCGTTCTTTAGGCTTGCGCCTCCGGCCCGCGACTGGACGCGAATAAGGCTGGAAGGCTACAGTGCCGCATATCCAACGAGGCTGCGTGTCGCGGGACCCGAAGGAGGGCCTTCGCCCGGGAGCCACGGATGGAAGGAGCGGCCTTGAAGCAGTACCTCGGAATCGACATCGCGAAGCACGAGCACGTCCTGGGAGCCAGGTTCGAGGACGGCAGGCAGCACGGCGGGGCGTTCGCCTTTGCCAACGACGACCGGGGCTTCGCGTCCCTGCTCGGGCGCCTGCGCGAGCTCGAGGCGACGCCGGAGACCAGCCTCGTCGTCATGGAGTCCACCGGCCACTACTGGATGGCGCTCTGGGAGTTCCTTGTCGCCCACGGCTACGAGGCCGCGATCGTGAACCCGGTCCTCACCGACGCGTTCCGCAAGGCCGACACGCTGCGCAAGACCAAGACCGACCGGGTCGACGCCTTCCTGATCGCTGAGTACGCCCGGTTCAAGAACCTGGGCCCGTCGCGCGTGTCGCCCGAGGACGCCGAGGGGCTCAAGCAGCTCACGCGCTACCGCCACCACCTGGTCGCCGAGCGCACGGCCCTGAAGAACCGGCTCACCTCGGTGGCCGACCGCATCTTCCCCGAGCTGGCGGGCCTGTTCTCCGACAGGCACTCCGCCACGGCGCGCGCCATACTCGGCGAGTACGGCTCCGCCGCCAGGGTCGCCTCGACGGACATCCGCACGCTCACGAAGACCGTCAGGTCAGCCAGCCGGGGCCGCCACGGCCGTGAGAAGGCCGTCGAGGTCAAGGAGGCCGCGAGGAGGTCGGTGGGCGTCACGTTCGCCGCCGACGCCCTCGCCTTCGAGGCCAGGCACATCACCGACCTGATCGACCACCTGGACGCCGAGGTGGACGCGCTCGACGCCGAGATCGCCAGGCTGCTCGACCCGGAGGTCGGCGCGCTGCTGCAGAGCGTCCCCGGCATCGGGCCGGTCTGCGCCGCCACGATAGCCGCCGAGGTCGGCGACCCGGACCGGTTCGGAGACCCCAAGAAGCTCATGGCATACGCCGGCATGGACTCCACGAAGTCCCAGTCCGGCGGGTTCGACGGCGACGCGCAGCACATGTCCAAGCGCGGCTCTGCGCCGCTGCGCAACGCGCTCATGACCGCGGCGGACGGCGCCAGGAGGTTCGACCCGTACTTCGGCGACTACTACGACTCGCTCAGGGCCCGCGGCAAGCACCACTACGTGGCCGTATCCGGCTGCGCGCGCAAGCTCTGCGGCGTGATCCTCGCGGTTCTGCGCGAGCGCCGCCCCTACGAGCCGAGGCCGTCCATCCAGTCTCAGCAGAGGCAGCCGGGAGAGAGCTGAGCCCCGCCCGAAAGCCCCGAATCCGCAAGGGGCCGCCCCCTGGCGGCCCAGCATCCGCATGCCCGCAGACCGCTCGTGGAACGTGCCCCCTGCCCCATGTACAAACGTCAGGGCCCTTTCAAAAAAGCCAGAAAACCCCTTGACTTCACTTAGCTGGTCTAAAGATGAGTCAACGGGGCGGCGACGGGACGTGCAACAAGGGTTCGGAACCCCCGTTGC
>DJXA01000051.1:8332-9162 GCA_002449555.1 Atopobiaceae bacterium UBA7016
TGACTGATCTTTAGGAGCAGGGGGCTACCCCCCAACGTCCCCCCAACGTCTCACGTACGCGCAAATCATATGGTGAGGGTATGTGTGGCAAGCCACCCTACAACAGGGCTGCGTATAATACTGCGGCATCACGTTTTGTGAGAAAGGATTGATATGGATAGCGAAAAGAAGGTTGTCCCGAGTTTCTGGCGCATCATCGCCATCGCGGCGCTCTGCTGCTGCGCCGTGCTCTGCGCGCTGTACGTCTCCAAGCCCACCGCGTCTCAGAACGCCGGCATCGTGGCGTCCGGCGGCGAGGAGGCCGCAACCGAGGAAGGCACCACCGAGGGCGCCGGCCTTGAGCTCGTCACCGACGACGAAGACCCCCTGAGCCTCTGGACCGCAGACTCCGCCGCCAAGCAGGCGCTCATCGACTACGTGACCTCCGTCACCGATGAGAACTCCGCGGACTTCATCCCCGCCGAGGACCGCATCGCCACCTTTGACGTGGACGGCACGCTCATCAACGAGACCGACCCCAACTACTTCGACTACACGCTGCTCGTGCACCGCGTGCTTGAGGACCCCGACTACATCGACAAGGCCTCTGACTTCGAGAAGGCCACGGCCAACAAGATCGTTGACCAGAACGAGAACGGCACCAAGTACTCCGAGCTGCCCGTCGAGCACGGCCAGGCCGTGGCGAGCGCCTTCAAGGGCATGACCGTGGACGAGTTCTATGACTACGTGCACGCTTTCGCTGAGACCGACATGCCCAGCTACGAGAACATGAAGCGCGGCGAGGCCTTCTATGCGCCGATGGTGCAGGTGGTCAACTACCTGCAGGCCAA
>DJXA01000145.1 GCA_002449555.1 Atopobiaceae bacterium UBA7016
CTCGAGCCCCTGCTCGAGCCCCTGCGCACGACCTTCCGTGAGCCCCTGCTCAAGTCCCTCGGCATGGCCCTCGCGAATGGCTTGGTTTCGAGCTATGGCTACCTGTTCGTCAACATACAGCTGGTATCTCATATAGTCACCGTACCAATCATCGTTTGCACGAAGACGGTTGACCTCCAAGTCAATCTCTCTCGTGAGGTCACTTGACTGCATTTTATCATCCTCCATATAGGCAAGAAACGACTCGACTATCGGGCTGACATCGCCTTTGGCACCCTTTGAGTTAAGAACGATGATGCGTGAGCCATCCTTCAAGCCTTCTCCCGTCTGCTCGACCATGGTTGTGCAGTCATAGCGCAGGCAATCTGCTCCAAAGGGGTCGAACTGGGTGAAGAAGATGACGATGACCTCCTTCATGTTCTCGTAGTCAACGCCGCGGTCCTGCGCGTCAACATCCAGAATGGAACGGTAATAGCCCAGCCTGCGCCTAAAACCTGCGTGTGTGGCAGCTTGCATCTCTACGTCGTAGGCAACCCCATCGCTGCCCTGAAGGTACACATCGAGCCTTACGCCGCGAGCAGAGTAGTTTGGTCGGATGTCATGCTGTCGATGACGGATTTCGATGTGGTCGATAGGCGTATCGAGGACACCTTCCAGAAGCTCTTTGCAGTATCTCTCGTTGCGCATCACCTCTCCAAACACGTAGTCATCGGTAATCCTGAGTTCTTCTCGTGCTTTGACCGTCATGCGTCCTCCTCTGTTCGTTTGTGGTGAGAACAACTGTACGTATATGGAAATGAATAGTCAAGCAAAAAAGAACAAAAGTTCTTTATAAAACGAACAAATTTTCGGTTTTATCGAAACGGAGATGTGTTAGCATTGACAGCCATCAAACGCATCTGGCCCGCTTATGGGGGAGTGGGCTAATGGGGGAGGGTGTTGTGAGTTTCGCTGAGTTATTCTTGCTCGCCGTCGGGCTTTCGATGGATGCCTTCTCGGTCTCGGTTTGCAAGGGACTGGGCATGAAGAAGGTCAACTGGAACGTGACGCTTGCACTCGCCCTGGCCTTCGGTGGCTTCCAGGCGGGTATGCCCGTTATCGGTTGGGCGCTAGGAAGTCAGTTTTTGTGGCTCATTGCCCCGATAGACCACTGGATTGCGTTTGGTCTTCTGGGCTTTATCGGCGGCAACATGATTCGTGAGGCGCTTTCTGATGAGGAGGAAGATGCGGGTACCGTCGATCACATCGATTGGGGTGAGCTACTCATGCTTGCCATCGCCACATCTATCGACGCTTTGACGGTCGGTATTGCCTTCGCATCGCTCTCGGTCAACATCTGGACGAGCGTCTCGCTCATCGGTGTCACCACGTTCTTCTTCTCCATTGCTGGCGTCCTTATCGGAAATCAGTTCGGCATGCGCTACCAAAAGCCCTCGCAGATAGCCGGTGGGGTCATCCTTATCTTGATTGGCACCAAGGTCTTGCTTGAACACTTGGGCATTCTGGTCCTGTAAGGCTACGTTCCCGTACCTCCGGGCTCCTTATAGGCCTCCATGCCCTGGCAAGCGCTTAGAAACGCACTACAATCATCCCAAGGTCAATGAGGGAGGGAGCGTCATGCCGGGAAAGCGCGATAACGTCATCAGCTGGGACGAGTTCTTCATGCGGGTTGCCGTTGCCGCGGCGCTCAGAAGTAAAGACCCTAACACACAGGTGGGCGCTTGCATTGCGGGCACCGACCACCGCATCCTCTCGGTAGGCTACAACGGCACGCCTTCCGGCCTTGATGACGAGGAGTTTCCTTGGGAGACCACGGATGACCCCCTCACGGACAAGCATAACTATGTCATCCATGCCGAGGCCAATGCCATACTCAACTATCGCGGATCGCTCAAGGAGTTGACTGACGCCACGGTGTACGTGACGCTCTTCCCGTGCCAGGAGTGCGCAAAGATGCTGGTGCAGGCAGGTATCGGCGAAGTGGTGTACCTCGACGACAAGTATCACGACACTATTGGGGCCGCCGTTGCGCGCTCGGTGCTTGACCGCTGCGGAGTCACCTACCGTCAGGTGTCGGTTCCTGAGGCGGCGCTGTCATAGCACGGTAGAGCTCGCTACTTAACAATAGATTTCAAGGCGGGAGCGCTTACGCCAAGTTCGGCTTCGAGGGCACGTACAACCAGCTCGTGGTCGAGCCCTTCGTGAAGTCCGCTGACCACGACCGTTGCAACGACTTCGTCAGAGTCCTGCACGCGGATGGGGAAGGCTCCGGCAACCGGCATCTGGCCAGGCGTAGAGAATAGTTCCTCGGAATGGCCGGCAACGGAAAGCTCAAGCTGCTTCCAGACGCTTGCATGGCCGTTTGCACGTGCGGCTGCGCGCTTGCCCTCCACAAAGTCATAGTTGCGCGGGGCCTTGTCATCGTTGGACCAGGCAAAGAGCTGCATGCCGTCGCTCTCGCGCGTGATCTTGCAGGTTATGCCGCGGTCGTACTCGTGGAACAACGTGGCTATGCGGTTGCCCAGGGCGAGTGCCTCAGCCGCACCGAAGCGCTCGGGATAGCGCAGGATGCGCTCTTGTTCGGCCAGGGCATCCAACGTTCCCTGGGTAACATGGAAGCCTTCGCGAATGGTATCGAGCAGCAGTGCGCAATGCAGCGAGTCCTTAAGCGGCATAATTGGTGACTCGGTAGCGCCAGAGCGCAGCAGTTCGCAGAAGTGATGCACCTCACCATAGAAGTCGTCATGCTCGTAGGGAGCCTCGATCACGCGCTCGGATCCGTCTGCCAGTGTGACTACAGCGCGCTGCGGGCGATGCAGCTCCTCAACGCGGACGCTTCCCTTGGTGCCGACAATGGTTGCCGTGCGCGGCTTGGCGCGGTCGAAAGCGCACTCAAGGCGCGCCTCGACGCCTCCGTACTCAAGCGTGGCATCGACATAGGTATCCACGTCCCCATTAAAGGCGCCGCAAATGCGCTCGAGCTGGGGGATACCTGGGCAGAAGTCCTCAAGCCAGCTCGCGCAGTAGATGCCACAGTCAAGTAGTACGCCCGCCCCGGGCCCGCCATGCAGGTGATAGCTGTCCTTGCTTTGGGTGTAGCCGAGCATGTCGTTGCAGAGAGTCGCGTCGATGCGCACTATCTGGCCAATCTCGCTTGTCGCATCAATAATCTGCTGGTAGATGGGCACAAAGCGCGGCTTCATCGCCTCCATGAAGAGGATGCCCTGCTCGCGTGCGACATCGGCGACCTCGGCCATCTCCTGCGCGGTGAGCATGGCGGGCTTCTCGCAGAGCACGGCCTTGCCCGCGCGGAGTGCGGCGAGCGCCCACTGATGGTGCAGCTGATGGGGAAGTGCCAAATAGATAGCATCAACATCAAGGTCAGAGAGGAGCTCCTCATGTGCATGCTCGCCGGCATATGCTTGGTCGGCAGGGATGTCGTAGTCCCTTACCCACGACGCCGCCTTCTCAGCAGAGCGGCAGCTCACGGCGACAAGCTTCGCGCCGTTTTCGTGGGCTAGGCTCGCCGCAAAGCGGTGGGCGATGTTTCCCGCGCCAAGGATGCCAAAGCGAATCATGCTGCGCTCCTCTCATAGGAAGGCGGCCAGAGACATGTCCTGGCCGCCTTAAACGTCTTCAATCCTTACTGCTCGTCAGCAGGGAAGATGACCCCAGCCTCGCGACGGACCGTGTTCTGGATACGGCTTACCAGCAGGCTTTCGTCCAATTGACGGTAGCACTCCTCAAGGTCACCTGCGTTCTGCTGAGCGATGAACTCGCGGAATTCGCCCTCCCACATGATGGGCAGGGAGCGGTCGATGACCTCCTCCGTCCCGTCATTGAGGTGCAGGGTCACGGCACCGCAGGCGTTGGCGCCGGAGAAGGTCTTGATCCAACCGTCGGTGCCCTGGATGGTGGCACCCAGCGCGCCGTTGCTGTCCTTGGCGCAGACGTTGGTGGCGGTGAAGCCGTCATACTCCATCACGACAAGGCCCGAGGTGTCGATGCCGCGCTCGATGTTGGCAAAGTACGTGGCACGCTTGGGCTCGCCGAAGAGGCCGATGGTGTAGGT
>DJXA01000192.1 GCA_002449555.1 Atopobiaceae bacterium UBA7016
AAGTCCTGCACGACGCCAGTCTCTTCATCAAACACTGCGTCACCCACGTAGCCCAGCACCTTGCCCTTGGTGGTCTTGGCGTCCATGCCGGCCCACATGATGCAGCGGTCCCAGTCAATGCCCAGCCGCTTGCGCGCCTTGTCGTCGTAGCTCTCGTCACCGTTCGTCACGCGAAAACCGCCGTCAACCTTGGCCAGCGAGTCCAGCGCCACAAACGTGTCCGGCCGCTTCACCATGCCCGCGATGTCGGGCCGCTTCACCAGAAAGCCCACCACCTGCGTGCCCTTGGGCGAGAAGACCGCCATGTGCGCCTTCCCCATCCGCTCGAACGCGCCAGACTTGCTGCGCTTCGGCGCATAGATGGGCTTTCCATTGACTTCGCTCAGCTTACGCATGTCGGTCCTTCCCTACCAAACAAACGCGGGACGTCACCGGCCGGTGACGTCCCGCAGCTCATGCAACGTAAGAAACGCGCCTACTCGGCGTCGGCGGCGGGAGCCTCCTCAGCGGCGGCCTCCACGACCTCAACCTGCACGCCCTCAGCCTCGGTGCTGGCGGCGTCGGCGGCAGCCTCCTCAACCGAAACAACCTTGTCGGTGACGGCGTTCACAGCATCACTGACCTGCGCAGACGTGGTCGCAACCGCGTCAGACAGCGACTCGCGCAGCTGGTCCATGCGCTCGCGGGCCAGGTCAACCTTGGCACGGAGCTCGTCGGTGGTGGCGTCAACGGACGGGCGGACAGAGCCGATCTTCTCGCCAACCTTGCTGGCGCCGCGCTCGTAGGTATCAACCGCAGAATCCCACGCGTCGTTCATGGCGTCGGCCGCCATGGCGCGGCTCTCGGCGCCGGAGCGCGGGGCGATAAGGGTGCCGATGCCCACGCCGACAACCGTGCCGACGAGGCCGCCGAAGGCGATGGCAAGCTTGCTCTTGATGCTCATAATGAACCTCCTGATTCATGCCCTTCGGGGCACCATGTATTCCACCCTGCGGATACCACTACGGTACCCACCTCTCAGCCAACTTGTAGCGACGAATGGTGCAGATGCATCAAATCTTAACGGAGTGGTGCATTTGTCACCGCAAACGGCCTGCTCTTACTCGTCAAATGCTTCTAGCTCGGTGTCATCATCGTACGGCTCGTCGTCGTAAGGCTCGTCGTATGCCTCGTCACGCGGGACCTCTTCGTGCTCCTGCACAGCGCCCGCCATCCACGAGGGCACCGGAGCAAACGGCTCGCCCTCCTCGTCGAACGTCTCCTCAACCTCTACGACTTCCTCGGGCTCCTCCACCTCGTCCAGGTAGCCGAGCTCCTCAAGAATCGCACGTGCCTCTTCGCCCTCCACTACGTATTCACGCACGGAGGGCAGGGGTCGTGGGGGTTCGGGCAGGCTCCCAATCAGGTTGACGAGGCCGCGGACCGTGGCCGCAACATCGGGCTCGGGCTCACCGCCGCCGGTGTAGGCCCACTGCAGAATCCACGCGGCGCTCGACAGCGCGCCAATTACCAGCGCGTCGTCTGCGCAGGGAAACTCCACGTCAAACGTACGCGGGTCGCCCTCAACCGCGTAGGTGCGCCCGTACGTCACGTCGCCCGCGATGTCCGTCTGCGCCAGAATCTCAACCGTCACATGCTCAAGCAGGTGAGCCAGCTCGGTATCGCCCATGACGTCCTTGAAGGTCTCGCCATGATCACCGAGGCAGACGTGGTCGATAATCCGCGGAAGCAGACGGTAGACGCGCGTGGTGCCCTCAAGATCTTCGCTGGTCATCAGCGGTGCCGACGCGTCAATGCTGACGCGCGCGGTCAGGTACTTTGGTCCCACCTCAACCCGCTTGATGTCAATGACCTGTGCCATGCCAATCACCCCATCCGGTGTCGATTGCCTAACCTCACATTGTAGTTGATGCGAGGGCGTATACGCAGGTGCGAGTGGTTTTTGCTGCGACGGAAGGCTACTCGTCGTCAGACGAGGTGGCCTTTGACCTGCCGAGTGGGCTCTTGAGCTTGTGCTCCTTTGTCTGCTCCTCGCCCTCTTCCTGCGCAGGCTCGGGTGCCACCACGCGCAGCAGCGACACGCGGCGGCCGCGCATGCTCTGCACCTGGAACTGGTAGCCCTCGCGCTCGAAGGCGTCACCGGGGCGCGGCAGCTTGTCGGCCAACTCGAGCACGAAGCCCGCGACGGTCTCAAACTCGTCGGAGTCCTCAATGGGCCAGCCCAGCTCTATGGCGTCGTCAATGGAGAAGCGGCCGTCAACCAGCCACTCGCGCTCGGACAGCTGCGTGAGGTACTTGTTGTCGGGGTCAAACTCGTCCTCGATCTCGCCCACGACCTCCTCGACGATGTCCTCGATGGTGATGACGCCAGCCGTGCCGCCGTACTCGTCCACCACGATGACCATCTGCTCGTGTGCGTTCTGCATCTCGGAGAGCAGCGGGATGATGTCCTTGGTGTCGGGCACGTAGGTAGCCTGGCGCATGTAGCGGTTGACCTTGTCGGTCTCGGCACGCTGGTCGAGGATGGGCTGCAGCAGGTCCTTGATGTGCGCGATACCCACCACCTTGTCCACGGTGTCGTGGTAAACCGGCAGGCGCGAGTAGCCCGTCTTGCGCATGACGTCGAGCACCTCGTAGAGCGAGCTGTCGTCCTCGACGGCCGTCATGTCAACGCGCGGAATCATGACCTCGCGGGCGATGGTGTCGCCCAGGTCGATGACATCGTGAATCATCGACTTCTCTTCCTCGGTGAGGTCCTCAGCGTCGGTCACCAGGTACTTGATCTCCTCTTCCGAGGCGCCCTGGCGGTCGTTCGGGTTTGCCACGCCCAGCAGTGCCGAGAGGCCCTCGGCGGACTTGGACGTGAGCCAGACCAGCGGCTTTGCAATGGTCATGAACGCGCGGACCGGACCTGCGACAACCTTCGCGACGCCCTCCGCGTCAGCCAGCGCGATGCGCTTGGGCACCAGCTCGCCGATGACGATGGAGAAGTACGAGACAATGAGCGTAATAAGCACGGTAGCCGCGATGCCAGCGATGTTGGCGGGAACGCCCAGGCCAGCGAGCCATGAGCCGAAGGGGCCGGACAAGCTGGTAGCGGCAAATGCGGATGCCGCGAAGCCAACCAGTGTGATGGCTACCTGAATGGTCGCGAGAAACTGGCTTGAGTCGGTGGCCAAGTCAAGGGCCAGACGAGCCTTGCGGTCGCCCTCCTCTGCCTCGGGCTCGAGGATGGCACGCTTTGCGTTAACGACGGCCATCTCCGATGCGGAAAAGAAGCCGTTTGCGAGGGTGAGTAGGAACGTGACGATGATGCTGATGGCTATGTCCATGCGCGGGAGCGCGACCTCCTATGGTCGGGTTGGCCAGTTAGGCATGTTTGCTGGGAAAACATGATAGCAGAGGGCCGCAAAATGCCTAAACGCAGTCACAATGCGCAACAATTCACCGCAGGCTACTTTTGCAAACACTCACAATTATCGGGCGGCATTGTTTCTATCCACAATCATGCATGTTATCGGTGGGATATTTATAAATCGTGGTTCAAATTCGCTTCGGTCCAAAAATGTGAGTGTTTTAGAAAGTAGCCATCAACGCATTGTGCTGACGAGTGCGTTCCTCGGACCATTCAAACGCCCTACTAGGTAGCGCTGTGCCCGTATGTTCGGCCACGAGTCGCGCGAGCTCGTTCAACTCGTCATGGCTATCCAACTGGCGTTTTGTCACAAACTGAACGGTATAACCCTCATGCTGGATGGCAAGCTGCCTGGCAATATCAGCACCATATTTCTCAGCACTAAGATGGTGCTCGTATGACTGGTATTCCATATCAAAGGGGTCAAAGCCGTCTGCGAACCAGACGGCATCACCGAAGCAGTAAGCCTGACCAAGAAGCTTCCTCATTTCAGGTGATAGACGTACCTTTGCGTTCATTTCTGGCATGGGAAGCCCGTACCCGCCGAGGTATTCAGGCAGATACATGGAGAGCACCATCTTGGTTTCCATCGGAGAGCCAGAATTGGGGATGACCCAAGGCATCGCTTCTCGAACGGAGGCGACGCCATGGGCCTTGTTCAATACCGAGAGATAGTCCTCTATCTCCTGTGGGGTAGTCATTGGGAGTCTTTCGTATGGGTATCGCTCCTCATCCCCTTCCAGCTGGTAGATACCACAGAAGCTCATAGCAAGTTGAATGGTCTCAAACAACGAGAGCGATGGTGCGAGTTGAACAAGACACAACGCTGGCGATGCAACAAACACTCCCGGCTTCAATTGCATGAAAGAACCACCTGACATTTTGTCAGCCACAAGGTGCACGTTGCCGCCTTCCCAGCTATGACGTGCCATCCGATTGTCTGTCATCAGGTCAAGTGGTTCTCCTAGTCGGCAGAAGAAGTTACGCGAGAGCGGCTGGACTGGCTTCGTTTTAAATGCATCACGCAGCGTGCTCGTTACGGCGCGCTTTCCGGTCTCGCAGTTCATCATGGAATGTCGCGGCATGGGCTCGAGCTCGAGGGCCAGTTTGCTCTCGAGAATGCGGCGCGCAGTGTTATATCCAAGGTAAATAGCCATGGGGCAAGCATGGCAAACGGTTCTTGCAGCAATCTCTCATCCGTCTGCAGCAAACTGGCAGGTAACTGGAAACCCGCAGGTCAAACGGCCTGCGGGTACCTCATGTTAGAAATCTGAGAATGTGTAGCTCCACACGGCCTACACGCGGCGGACCTCCACGGTGCCGTCTTCGCGCACGGTCACGCGGCCTTCAGCCAAGAGCTGAATCGTATCGGGATACAACTGGTGCTCAATCTCGTGGATGTGCTCCTCAAGCTCCTCCACGGTCCAGCCCTCCTCAATAGCCAGCGCCTGCTGCGCGATGATGGGGCCGCAGTCGTACTTGTCGTCGGCAAAGTGCACCGTCACACCGGTCACCTTCACGCCGTAGTCGTACGCGTCCTGAATGGCGTGCGCGCCCTTAAAGCTGGGCAGCAACGCCGGATGCAGGTTGACCACGCGGTTGGGGAACGTCGCCAGAAGCGGTGCGTGCACCATGCGCATATAGCCCGCCATGATGACGTAGTCCACGTCGTGCATCTTCAGCTCGGTGGCGATGACTTCGTCAGCAAGAATCGGGTCAGCGTAAATCTCTTTGGAAAGCGTCATGGTCTGCAGGCCCGCGGCTTCGGCGCGCTTCAGGCCATAAGCGCTCGGGCGTGACGAGACCACCAGCTCGATCGTGGCGTCCAGTGTGCCCTCGTTGATGCGATCAATGATGGCCTGCAGGTTGGTGCCGCTACCAGAGAGAAGAACTCCCAGCTTAATGCTCATGTCAGCGTTCCTTCCGGTGATTCGGTTGATTCAATCACGGTCCTAGCGGTACTGAACCTTGCCGGTACCAGGCACAATCTCGCCCATCGGGAAGGTCTCGAGTCCCTCGGCGGCAAGCAGCTCCTGCACGCGCGCCGCGTCCTCAGGCGCGCAAATAACGCTCATGCCCACACCCATGTTGAAGGTCTTGTACGCCTCGTCGGGCGTGAGGCCAGCGGCCTTCACCATGTAGGTGATGACGGGTGGCATGTTCCACGCGGGGCCATCCTCGCCGCCGCGGTCAACCACCGCGTCAAGGTTCTCGGGCAGCGCGCGGTTGAGGTTCTCCGTGATGCCACCGCCCGTGATGTGCGCCATCGCGTGAATCGGCGCACCGGCGCGAAGCGCGCGAATCAGCGCGCCAGCGTAGATGGTGGTGGGGCGCAGCACCGCGTCGGCCAGGCTCTCGCCGCCAAGCTCGTCGAGCGGCGTGTTCAGCTCTTCCACCGTCTTGCCCTCGATGGCCACCTTGCGCACCAGCGAGTAGCCGTTGGAGTGAATGCCCGAGCTTGGGATGCCCAGCACCACGTCGCCCTCGCGCACCAAGTGCGAACCAATCATCTTGGGCCGGTCGGCCACGCCTACCACAAAGCCGGCAAGGTCGTAGTCGTCGGGGTCCATCACGCCAGGATGCTCGGCCATCTCGCCGCCCACCAGCGCGCAGCCGCTCTTGCGACAGCCCTCGGCGATGCCGGCGACGATCTGCGCCACGTGCTCGGCGCGCAGCTTGCCAATGGCCACGTAGTCAAGGAAGAACAGCGGCTCGGCGCCGGACACCACGATGTCATCGACACACATAGCAACCAAGTCTTCGCCCACCGTGTCATGACGGTCAAGCAGCTGCGCGATGGCGAGCTTGGTGCCCACGCCGTCGGTGCCGCTCACCAGCACGGGCTCTTCCATGTCCTTCAGCGCCGCGGCCGAGAAGAGCGAGCCAAAGCCGCCCAGCCCGCCGATAACCTCGGGGCGATTGGTCGCGGCAACAGCCGCCTTAATCGCGTCAACGGCGCGAGCGCCCTCGTCCACGTCCACGCCGGCGTCGGCATAGGTGACGTGCTTCTTCTCTTCGGTCATAGCGTCTCCTCCAGAGTTCCCTTGGCAGTTGTCGCAATTCATCATACACGGCAGTGGACCGAGCTAGCCTTTCAGCCAGCTCGGCCCACACGAGTTACAGGGGTTGCGCAGAGAAGCGCTTAGAACTCCACTAGGTGAGAGGTAACCGTGGCAGCCACAGACGGATGCTCGATGAGCGTGTACTCAAAGTCCGTCGTGGAGACTCCGTACTCAGTAGTGGTCTCAATGCACGCAACGTTTCCGTTCTCGTCGTAGGCAAAGGTCACGTCCTGCGTCTGCGTATGATCATCCATCTTGTTGCCCTCATCATCCAGCGTTGAGATGGTTACCTTGCAGCTGATAGGACGACCGTCATCACCGTACTCGTATGCCATCTCGGAAAGCTGTGGGCTACCCCAGTCGATCATGCGGCTTGTGATGAAGCCGTCGGAACCATAGTTCAAGGTGCTACGAATCTCATGCTTTGTTTCCTCAATTGGATTGTTTTCCTCATCCATTTGATAAGCCACTGAGACATAATCGCTCGCGATGCGGTTCCCGTCGGCGTCGTAGGTGTGCGTGGTCACGCTCTCACCACTTGTGCTCTTCACCAGACGCCCGGCAGCGTCGAACTCGTTATTCACCTCGGAGGCTTCTGCGTCGGGGTTATTCTCGCTCGACATCGAAAGTGTCCAGCCATATTCATCGTTTACGAGGTCATATACGAAGTCATCGGAACCTTCTGATGAATACGTCTCCTTAATGACGTTTCCCGCTTCATCAAGCGTATAGGTCGTAGTCTGAGACCTGCTCAGTCCACCCTCATCAGTAGTCGGGTTATACGAATAGGTCTCGCTCGTCTTCACCCACACCGACTCGTCAACAGCCTCTTCCTCAGGGGCAGTCTCTTCCTCTGCCGACTCTTCCTCGACAACCTCTTCCTCAGCCGTAGCGGCATCGTCAGCCGGAGCGCTGCTAGACCCGCAGCCAGCAAGCGGCACCATGCCCAGGCACAGCGCAAGCGACGTGGCCAAGATGACACGCGAAGCCTTACATGACAGACGCATATGATCTCCCTTCATAGAAAAACGCAGCACAAGATGATGTTGCCATCTTGTGCCGCGTCTTGTGCATAGGTTTCGACGCCACTTTTGTACCGATTCGCTACCTACTTTTCAATGGCCACCAGAATCGAGCGCCCGTAGCCGTCGTAGTAGTTGCACGTAGACATGGTCAGCACGCGCAGCGCACCGTCAACCAGCTGCTCGGCGTCGGCGCGCTTCGTCACGGCCTTTGCCAGCTGCTGCTTTAGGTACTCGCGGAACTTCTCGTCGCTCGCGAAGGTGAACTGCCGCACGGTCTCGTCATCAGGCGCCACGTAGTACATGAACAGCGGCTGAAGCTCGAAGGCCTCCTTCTCGGTCACATACCAGATGGTGTCCGTCGCATCGAACACGGCCTGGTCGTCGAGCAGCGAAAGCGGCTGGAACATCGTGCCATCCCACAGGTGGTGACCATACAGGATGGACTGGCGATCCACCATGCCCGGCGCCGCATTCTGGTAGTCGAGGAAGACCTGGCCGCCCACGCTGTACTCGCCCAGCGCGTTGGTACGCAGATAGTCATCATTGCTCTTGCCCTGGTAGACAGGGTAGTTGACCACCGTTCCCGGCACATAGATCCAGCCAACGATGTCATCGTTCACGGCCTTGAGCGCCGCCCAGTCAACCTCGATGGGAGCCTTCTTCTCAGTCTCTTCCTCGGCTGCCGGTGCCTCTGCCTCCGTATCGAGCACCTTCACATGCGTGGCCAGCTCCTTGTTGGTCTGGTCCTGCTTCCAGTAGCGGTAGCGCGAATAGCCCCACATGCCGCCAGACACCAAAAGCATGGCGAGGCCCGCCAGAATAAGCAGCGTAGAAATCGTCTTCAGCGCGCTCTTGCGCTTGCGCGGGCGCTTCGTGGGTTCGGGCATGACAGCCACGGGCTTCACGGCCGCGGGCTCCTGCGTGTAGCGCTTTGCGCGAACAGGCTCGGACACACGCTCGACGGGCGTCGGCGTGTCTTCCTCACGAAAATGTCTTCCTACCATGCTTCGTTACCCCTCAGCCATTGCCTTCTTGAAGTTAGCAATCTTCTGCCCATACTCCGGCATTGTGGCGCCCAGTATCTGCGTGGCATAGATGGCCGCGTTCTTGGCACCGTTGATGGCAACGCACGCCACGGGCACTCCAGAGGGCATCTGCACCATGGACAGCAGCGAATCCATGCCGCCCAGGTCGCTCGTCTTCATGGGGACGCCCACAATGGGGAGCGGCGTATAGGCGGCGACCACGCCACCAAGGTGCGCGGCCTTGCCGGCGGCAGCGATAATCACCTTCAGTCCGCGGTCGGCAGCAGTGCTCGCCCACTCGTGAACCTTGGCAGGGTTGCGATGCGCCGACGCGATGACTAACTCATACGGAACGCCAAACTCCTCAAGCTGCTGCGTGCATGCCTCCATGACGGGAAGGTCAGACTTCGAACCCATGATGACGCCCACAAGCGGTGTCTCGGCCATTGTTGGCTCCTTTCCAATTCAGAGCGCGGCAGCACTTGTGTACACCATGTACCTGTGGCGCTCCCTCTGGTTACGCTAACAGGGTAGTACATTCCTTCCGCAGGTGTTGATGCCTATTTCATTGTGCAGTAAAAGCCGACGTGATGCCACGTTTGAATCGATTCAGACCGCGCCTTTGACTCGATATATCTGTTCTGATTCGATTGCTCCTTCTTTGGGTACCCTCTGGGTGCGCTACTTGTATTTACTTGTATTCTTCACGAACCTCGACGTATTTGTTGCCTTCTCATGACGATGCTTGCCATATCCCAGTCGAGCGATAGACTTATCGACCTAAGCGTTGGTCCATCAGTCCGCGTGAAAGGAAACCATCATGAACAACGCCAGAGATCTGTACCTGTACCAAAGAGACGGGGCCTATATCCCCCGCGTCGCTGCCGTGCACGACCTGTGCGGTTACGGCAAGTGCTCGCTGGGCGTGGCCATTCCCGTGCTGTCCGCAGCCGGATGCGACGTCTGCCCCGTTCCCACCTCGCTGTTTAGCGCGCACACGCGCTTCCCCAAGTGGTATATGCACGACACCACCGATATGCTCAATGACTACCTCGACGCGTGGGTCGAGGAGGGTATCAAGCTTGACGCGATCTATTCCGGATTCCTCGGCGCGCCTGAGCAGGTTGGCGCGATCCAGCGCCTCTACCGCGAGCATCCTGACGCGCTGCGCATCGTTGACCCAGTCATGGGCGACGGCGGCGTGAAGTACGCCACCTATACCGACGAGCTGTGCAACGCTATGGTTGACCTGGTCGACGGTGCCGACGTGCTGACGCCCAACCTGACCGAGGCCTCCATCATCACGGGTATCGAGTATCAGGGCCAGGACGTTGATGACGCCTACGTGCGTACCATGATTGACGCGCTGCTGGCCAAGGGCGCCACCAACGTGGTGCTGAAGGGCGTTGTCCGCGGTGACGGCCTCATCCGCAACTACGTTGCCGGCGCCGACACCGAGCTTGCCGAGGTGTCGGGCGAGCTGCTTCCCTACATGCTGCACGGCACGGGCGACCTCTACGCTTCTGCGCTGCTCTCTGCCGTCATGGCTGGCAAGTCGCTGTATGACTCAGTCGACTTCGCCTGCCAGCTGGTCGTTGACGCGATGCGCGTCACCCAGGCACAACCTGACTACGAAGTGCGCGGCGTGAGCTTCGAGCCCTGCCTCGGCAAGGTTGCCGCACTGCTGAACTAACTCACCGAGTGCAACGTTGGGGGTAGCCCCTTTGTTGCATACGCAACAAAGGGGCTACCCCCAACGTTGCACCATATGTCACTACCTACCGCGATGACCCTCGAACTGCATGCGATAGTAGCGGGCGTAGGTACCGCCGCGAGCAAGCAGCTCCGCATGCGTGCCACGCTCAACGGCCTGACCCGCTTCCATCGTCACGATCTCGTCCGCATCGCGGATGGTCGAGAGCCTGTGAGCAATGATCAGCGTGGTCCTGCCCGCCGCCAGCATCCCCAGCGACTCTTGCACCGCAAGCTCGCTCTCGTTATCGAGCGCACTGGTTGCCTCGTCCAGAATGAGCAGCGGCGGGTTCTTCAGAAAGACACGCGCGATAGCGATGCGCTGCTTCTGACCGCCCGAAAGACGGGCACCGCGCTCTCCTACCTGCGTGTCGTACCCGTCGGGCAGTGACTCAATGAACTCGGCAATGTTTGCCGCCTGCGCGGCGGAGCGAATCTCAGCAAGCGTTGCGCCGGGCTTGCCGTAAGCGATGTTCTCCCCCACGGTACCGTCAAACAAGTACACATCCTGCTGCACGACGCCAATCGCCCGCCTGAGCGACTTCTGCGTCACGTCGCGCACATCTTGACCGTCAATGGTGATGCACCCAGAGGTCACGTCATAGAATCGCGGCAATAAAGCGCAGGTAGTTGACTTGCCGCCACCCGAAGGGCCGACAAGGGCGATGGTCTTTCCAGCCGGGACGTCCAGGTTCAGACCGCGAATGACTTCAGCCTCGCCGTCATAGGCGAAGTGCACGTCATCAAAGCGCACGTGTCCCTCCCCCACCTTGATGTCCTTTGCGCCTGGCCGGTCTGCCACATCAGGTGGCGTCTGCAGCACCTCATAGAAGCGCTCGAAGCCAGCCTTCGCCTTCTGGAACATCTCGGTAAAGTCCAGAATCGTCATGATGGGCGACAGGAACATAGATATGTAGAGCGCGTAAGTAGCCAGGTCAATGGCTTGCAGCTGCCCGTCGGCAACCAGCAGTCCGCCATAGATGACGATGATGGCGTAGAGCACGCCGGTAAAGCCCGAGACGCTCGCATTGAAACGACCCATTCCGAGGTAATTGCGCACCTTGGACGCCTGATAGGCCTCATTGGACCGTGCGAACTTAGAGCTCTCCACCTCTTCGTTGGCAAAGCTCTTCACCACGCGCGCACCGGCAAGGGAGTCTTCCAGCTGGGCATTGACCTGCGCAATCTTGCGGCGGTTGTCCCTGAAGAGCTCCGTCAGGCGCCCATTTGCCCAGAGTCCATATACGAAGAGCACCATCGTCGCCAACGCAAGCACGGCGGAAAGCCGCCAGCTGATGCGTGACAGTATCATAAAGCTACCAAGTATCTCAATGCTACAGATGATGATCCACTCCGGACCATGATGCGCGCATTCGGCAATGTCAAAGAGGTCGTTGGTTACCCGGCTTAAGAGGTCGCCGGTGTTGTGATGGTCAAAGTATGAGAAGCTGAACCGTTCATAGGCGTCGAACAGATCCTGGCGCATCTGCGTCTCCATGCGCACGCCCATAATGTGACCCCATGACGTGACGAACCATCGACAGAAGTAGCGCAATGCATAAAGAGCCACCAGCCCGAATGCGATATACGGCATGGTGCCTCGTATTGTGTCTGGACCCTGCGTGAAGAGACCACCTGTCAAATTGCGCAGTATCTGAGGAAACGCTAGGTCAACTGCTGCCAAACCCAAGGCACAGACGGTGTCAGCGATAAACAACTTAACATGCGGACGGTAGTAGCTAAGAAAGGCTTTGAGCAGCGATTCATTCTTTTCCATAACAAGACTTTCATTTAATAATTGATATAGTAAAAGGGGTAGAGAAGATTACTCCCCTCTACCCCTCTTGTAACCATCCTGCTGTTTAGAAGCCCATCGACTTCCACTGCTCAATAATGGCCTCTCGGTTCGGCAGATAGGCCTTGTCTTCCTCCATCACAATACCGCGCACGCCTTCCAGGGTACCGGCCATCTTGTGATAAGAATCAGTCACCGCAACTCGTGCATCATGAAGGCTCTGACGAGCTTCCGGCGTAAGGGCCACATAGTAGAACGCAACGCCCGCGCCAACTAGAATCGTCAGCCCGATGACACGATTCCTAAGCTTCCTCAACATCCTCATTCGGGTCACCACCCTCCATCGCAAGCTTACTCAGTTCCTGGACCAGATGAGCCAGTTCCTCTTCGTCAGCAAACTCAATCTCGATCTTGTTCTTGTTTCGCACCCGCTTGACCTTGACGTCAGTATTCAACGCAAGGCGAAGCTGGCGCGCGGCACGCTTAAAGGACTGTGGTGTCGGCTGGCGCGGCGTTTTGACGTTTGCCGTGCCAGAAAACAACGGAGCAAGGTTTTCTGTCTGACGCACCGTCAAATCTTCGTCCACTACCTTGCGTGCAAGCGTCAGCCTGCCCTGCTCGGTAGGAACTGACAAGATGGCACGTGCGTGTCCCGCAGTGAGCAGACCGCTCAGCATGTACTGTTGCACCTCGTCAGGCAGGTCGAGCAATCTGATGGTGTTCGCAATTGCCGGACGAGACTTTGACAGAACCTTGCCCAAATCCTCCTGGGTCAGGCCTTGGCTCTCCATGAGCGTCTTGTAGCCCTGAGCCTCTTCAATGGGATTCAGGTCCGTGCGCTGAAGGTTCTCAATAAGTGCCAGCTGAAAGCTCTCGTCGTTGCTTACCTCACGTACCAAGAC
>DJXA01000191.1 GCA_002449555.1 Atopobiaceae bacterium UBA7016
TCGTCATCGACCTTGGGCAGGGAAGTGCAAGCACGCGCATCTGGACCTGCGACCTCACGCACGAATACGTAACCATCAACGGAGACTACCGCACCTAAGACGCGCTCATTTCCCATGAGGGACAGACCCTAATGGGGAATTGCGGAGCGAGAGGAGAGACATATGGCGCTCAAGCGCGAACGTATCGATGACCAGGCCAACCAGCGGCGCGCCGAGGCGCTGGCCGAGGCGCTGCCTTGGATTAACCAGTTTTCCGGAAAGACCTTCGTGGTGAAGTACGGCGGCTCGGCCATGGAGGACATGGACCTCTGCAAGCAGGTCGTGGCCGACATCGTGCTCATGAAGCTGGTGGGCATCCGCGTGGTGCTCGTCCACGGCGGCGGCAAGGCCATTTCGCGCCTGATGGACGAGCTCAACCTCGAGGTCCACTTCAAGGACGGCCTGCGCGTGACGGACGGCCCCGCGATGCGTGCCGTGCAGATGGCGCTGGTGGGCGAGGTCAACCAGATGCTCGTCTCGCAGATCAACGCGTACGGCGAGTACGGCGTGAGCATCACCGGTGCGGACGGCCGCACGCTTGAGGCAGTTCCCATCTCGAACGACCTCGGCCGCGTGGGCGCCGTCAGCCACGTGAACACCAAGCTCATCGAGACCGTGCTCGACGAGGGCTACATTCCCGTCATCGCTGGCGTGGGTTGGGCGCCCAGTGGTGCGTACAACATCAACGCAGACCTTGCCGCCTCAGAGATTGCCATCGCGCTGAAGGCTGACAAGCTCATCTATCTCAGTGATGTGGACGGCCTGTACCGCGACTTCGACGACAAGGACAGCCTGCTGGCCACCATCACGCTGGACGACGCGCGCGAGCTCATCGAGTCGGGCGAGCTTGCCGGCGGCATGATTCCCAAGGTGAAGACCTCGGTCGCCGCGCTGGAGGCGGGCGTCGAGCGCATCCACTTCCTGAACGGCACCTACCCGCACTCCATCCTGCTTGAGGTGTTCACCAACAGCGGCGTGGGCACCATGTTCAAGCAGAACGACTAGGCGAGAAAGGACTGACTATGAGTCGCGCGTTTGATGAGGCCGTCAAGCTTGATAACGAGTACGTGATGCATACCTACGGCCGCCTGCCGGTGGAGTTTGTCCACGGCGCGGGCGCCGAGCTGATTGACGTTGACGGCAACCGCTACCTGGACTTTCTTGCGGGTATCGGTTGCGCGAGCTTGGGTCACGCGCATCCCAAGGTGACCGAGGCGCTTATGCAGCAGCTTGATCGCGTGTGGCAGGTGAGCAACTACTACTACGTAGAGAACCGCGGCGAGTTGGCAAAGCTGCTCTCTGAGCTGCTCTCAACCACTACCGACGAGCAGGGCAACGTGACCGGCTCGACGGGCACGGTGTGGAAGTCGTTCTTCTCCAACTCGGGCGCCGAGTCTAACGAGGGCGCCATCAAGGTGGCGCGCCGCTGGGGCGAGAAGCGCCTGAACGGCGCCGCGGGCATTGTGTCCGCGCGTCAGAGCTTCCACGGCCGCACGCTGGCGACGCTTTCTGCGACGGGCCAGGACGTGTTCCACAAGAGCTTTGGCCCCATGCCCGCAGGCTTTGCCTCGGTGCCGCTGAATGACGCCGACGCCCTGGTTGAGGCCATCGAGCATCCCAGCGAGGCTACCGGCCCCGTGTGCGCAGTCATGCTTGAGTGCGTGCAGGGCGAGGGCGGCGTCTGGCCTGCCACCTTCGATTACCTGCGCTTTGTTCGCGATCTCTGCACGCGCAAGGGTCTCGCGCTCATCATCGATGAGGTGCAGACGGGCATCTTCCGCTGTGGGGCGCCGTTTGCTTACCAGCTTGCGGGCATCGAACCGGACATCGTGAGCATGGCCAAGGGCATCGCCGACGGCTTCCCCGCGGGCGCCGTTGCCGCGCGCGCCGAGCTGGCCGACCTCATGGTGCCGGGCGATCACGGCTCCACCTTTGGCGGAAACGCGCTTGCCGCGGCTGCTGCCCGCGCGACGTTGCAGACGCTGGTTGATGAGCACATGGGCGAGCATGTCATCGCCACGGGTGCCCATCTGGCCGAGCGCCTTGCCGCGCTGCCGCACGTGACTGAGGTGCGCGGCCATGGTCTCTTACGTGGCGCGCAGCTTGACGTGCCTATCGCCACGCCGCTTGTCGAGCGCGGCCTTGAGGTGGGCCTGGTGCTCAACCACATCGGCGACAGCATCCTGCGCTTCCTGCCGCCGCTGGTGGTTACCGAGGCGCAGATTGATGAGATGTGCGATAAGCTGGGCAAGCTTATCGAGGAGCTTGCGTAAAAGCGGACCAGAGCGGACCAGAAGGTCGGACCTTTTGGTCCCATGGGAGAGGGGATTTGCATGAGTGACATTGCACAGGTTGCGGCGCAGATGAAGCTTGAGAGTCCCGTGATGGCGGCCACTTCGCTTGAGGTGCGCAACGCCGCGCTGGCAGGTATTCGTGAGGCGCTGCTCGCAAACGCGGACGCCATCTTTGCCGCCAATGCGCTCGACCTTGTCTCGGC
>DJXA01000083.1 GCA_002449555.1 Atopobiaceae bacterium UBA7016
AGCAGGTTTTGCAAACCAACTTCGTAAAACGGTTCAACGTGTGTAAGATTTGCCACAACATATGACGTGATGGACACCACCGAAACCGCCAAAAGCGCGTCAAGCGTACCCGTAAGCTCGAAGCACAGCACCACGGCCGAGACCGGAGCGCGCACCGCGCCGGCAAAGAGCCCCGCGATGCCAAAGACCATGAAGTTGGCCACGTAATGGTCAGGGACGCCCGGAAGCGCCACCGTGGCAAGGCCAAAGCCCATGCCGGCAAGCGAGCCCAGCACCACCAGCGGAAACAGCGTGCCGCCCGGAGCACCAGAGCCATAGCACAGCGTGGTAAAGAGATACTTCCCCACCAGCAGGAACAGAACCGCGCTCAGCGTGAGTCCCTCAGGTGCGAGCATGTTCTCGACGATAGCGTCGCCGCCACACATGAGGTCAGGAAACCAGAAGGCAGCGAACCACGCGACTGCAAACGCGACAACGTAGCGCGAGAACGGCAGATATCCCTTCAGCTTTCCGAAGAGCTTTTCCTGACACGCGAACATTCCCGCATTGTGCAGCGCGCCCAGAAGACCGCACAGCGCGCCAAAAACCACGAGTATGGGATAGTACGCGTGCGGAAGGTCGCGAGTAAACGTGAAGCTCAGGACTGGCTGGACGCCCAGCACCTGCGACACGAGGAAGTCAGCCGCCAACGACGAGCACATGGCCGAGATCACGAGCGGCGCGGTAAACTCGCGGTGAATCTCCTCCACGGCAAAGAGCACGCCCGTGAGCGGGGCATGGAAGGCCGCGGACATGCCCGCGGCAGCTCCGCAGGTCACAAGGAGCCGCTCCTCTCCCCTTTCCTTGTGCAGCAGACGAGAGATGGCCTTGCCCGACATGCCGCCCAGCTGCACGCTGGGACCCTCACGGCCGAGCGAAAGGCCAGCGAACGCACAGAGGGTTCCCTCGACAAACTTGGCGGCCAACACGCGGTGCCACGGTGCGTCCACACGGTCCATAACCTCGGCATCTACCTGCGGAATGCCCGAGCCAGACGTCGCGGGCTCCCACTTCACTAGGGAGCAGACCACCAGACAGATGCCCAGCAGGGCAACGGCCCACAGGACGTGGCCCAAAAAGCTTTGCGCGGCAAGGCTCGTGATCTGCCGCAACAGACGCTCGGCGTTAGACAGGGCAAGGCGATACAGGGTGATGACGCCACCAGCTAAAAGGCCGACGAGGATACCCTCACCGACCATAGCCATCTGGAAGCGTCGCGAAAGGCGCCTCGGAATAGGACTCGTGCTGACTTCCATGACTCTTTCCAGAAACGAGTTTTAGGACAGTACTAAACCTAGGGCATGACGAAGGGGCCGCCGCCATAGCAGGACCACACGGGGTCGATGCTGACGGTACGGCCGAAGGTGGGAGCATGAATCATCATGCCGCCGCCGATGTAGATGCCCACGTGGTTATACTCAGAATCGGTAAACAGCAGGTCGCCGTAGGACAGGTTCTCCATGCCGTACTTCCAGAGGCCGGCGTCCTGGATGGCCCACGCGAGCGACTCGCACCCGCGGCGCCAGCTGCCGTCGCCGAAGCAGTACGACACAAGGCCCGAGCAGTCAAATCCGCCGTTCCAGGGGCCATAGCCACCCCATACGTACGGCCAGCCCAGGCAGGAGTACGCAGACGCGACTCCCCCGCCAGGATACGGATCGCTGCCGTAGTCAACGCTCGGGGTCTCCTGTTGCTGAGGCTCCTCGACGTAGGTCTCCTGCTGGGTCTCTTCTTGCGGGGCCGGCGTCTCGGTCTGCGTCTGCTCGGACGTCTCGGACGTGCTCGATGTCTCCTCGATGGCCGCAACGGCCGTAGCGATGCCGGCGTTCGCGGCCTCCGCCTCAGCCTGAGCCGCAGCCTCGGCAGCTGCCGCCGCAGCAAGTTCGGCTTGCACCTGGGCGTCCAGCTCGTTGTAGTACGCGCGAGCCTCCTCAACCAGGCTCTGGTACTCGGCAACCTTGCCCTCGGCCTCGCTGACTCGGGCAGCCTGCGCGTCGCGCTGCTCCGTGAGCGCACCCAGCTGGGTCTGCAACTCCTCCTCAAGCGCGTTGACCTGGTTGATCTGCGCAACCTCGCTCTCGTTGACCTTGCGCATGTAATAGAAGCGGCTCACGAGGTCCTCAAGCGAGGAAGAGCTGAGCACAAACTCGAGCGCGTCAAAGCCGCCCGTCTTGTACCCACTGCGCACGTGCTGCGAAAGCAGCGAACGCGCGGCGGTCAGCTCGACCTGGGTCTGGTCAATGCTCTCCTGCGTGCGGTCCATCTCGTTATCGGTGGCCTCAAGCTGAGCGCTGAGGTCGGAAAGCTCGCCCTGCACGGTGGCAAGGTCGTTACCCAGCGATGAGAGACGCTCCTGTGCGGCCGCAAGATCGCTCTGCGGGTCGGCGAAGGCAAGCGTGGAGACGCCACCGAAGGCAAGCGCAAACGTAAGGCCGCAGCAAACGGCCCGGTTGGCAAGCGACATCAGTCGTCCTTTCATGTGAGGCGCCAAACTGGCGCGGAAGAATCAAAGATGTGTCAATCTTGCCACAAAGTCTGCTTTAGACGCCAAACTGCACGGTAACTCTAGCTAAGCGCCACGCGACAAGATGGTGGGGACTGTATCAATAGTCCCCTGAGCATATGGCCCGCAACCACAGAACTGGCTGTGGTTGCGGGCCATCGTGTTCCTTACAAGCTGCTTGGGCTATCTATCCCAAATCTCACTCCAGATGCGGTCGATCTTGTCGTGCATCGCCGGACGGATGAGGTAGAGGCCGGCGCAACCGAACGCGACTTCAATCACCACCGCAACCATCAGGCCAAGGGAAATGCCTTCATTCGTCATGATGCCATTTACGACGGTGGGATCGGTCGTGAACGAAATATAGTCCCACGCGGCATGTAAGAGAATTGGCACAAGGACGTTGCCCGTCCTCAGAAACACAGCGACGAAGAAGAACGCAGCGAAGGTCGTTGCGACAGCCTGAAGTATCCCGATCTCAATACGTGCGCCGTTGAACACGTTGCCGACATGGATCACGCCGAAGATGATCGAGGTAACGAGGACGGTGGTGAAGACCCTCTTCTCCCTGGGAAGGTAACCCATGCCGATGGGCACCGCAAGACCCCTGAACCACGTCTCCTCGACGAAGCCCGCAGCGAGCGCCATGGAAAGGCTCAGCAACGTCGGGTTGAAGTAGAAGCCATAGTCAACCCAGCCTGAGACGAGCGTCGCTGCGACCTTAGCCACCCACGGAAGCAAGAGGATGCCCAATTCCGCCAGGCTCGTCCTCAATGTGAAGACACCCTTGAACTCAGGAGAGAACCACCGTTTAAAGAGGAACAGGATACCGACGGCAACGATGCAGGAGGCGAAGTTGCTGGCAACTTTGCCGAGGCCCAGGGCTTCCGGTATCAACGTTAGGACCATAGCGAAGGGTGCCGTGAGGACCATGGCGGCAATCGGCCACCTCTCGCAGATGATGTGTTTCCCGCCCATGGCAGTTCCTCTCTTGACGGTTGGCTAGCGTCGGATGTGCTTTCCCTGCTTCACCGGTTCTTCGGACCCGTCCACAAAGGTCATGTCACAGCACAACTTGCAGTCTCTAGCAGCCTTCTTGAAGACAACGACCTGCAACACGATAGCGCCAATCACGACGGCGACACCCAGCGCTATGAAAACGTTATCGATAGCGCCCATTGAGTTGATGTGCTTGAGAGCAGGGTTAGCAACGGTGAACGCATCGAATACGGTGTGCAGAATCGTGCCGACGCTCAGGCCGGCAATGATGTTTGGCACAACGCCAGGCTGCCCGTTCTCCCGCCTGTAGCGCGCCGAGCCGAGGAACGCGCCCATGATCATGTTGAACGTCATGTGGCCAGCCACCAAAGGTATTCTGAGTGGGTTCACACCGTCGGTGATGTAGCCCATCTCTTCGGCGATGGTGAAGCCAAGTCCAACTGCGGCGCCAATGAGGATGTACTCGTAGACGTTACGCACCCGCTTGTGGAAGATGAAGATGAGAAGCAGCATCATCAGGCATTTGAACGCCTCCTCTGGAAAGGCGGCCAGGATGAAGGCGGAGAAGAACGAGCCAAACACCCCCTCTGCCAGCGGACTCTGTGCAAGCTGAGGCAATATACCGTTCATCCCAATGAGATAGGCAGGGATGCAGACGTTGTACACGATCAGACCACCGATGACGGGAACGATGGCAATGGGGAGCCATGCAGGTTTCGGCACCTCCTGCTTGTAGAGCTTGAAGTAGAGCACTCCTAGGATTACGACCGAAATCGCCATCTGAATGGTTCCGAAAATGTCCATGCGTGTCTCCTCTCTTGCCTATCCACGTGTACCGAAAACAGGGTCCATCGACATATGTCCTATACAAGAAGGGGCTCTATCAAAAGCCTCTGGCGCACAAACGATGGCCCACAACCACGGCAGGTTTTGTGGTTGCGGGCCATATGCTCAGGTAGCTTTTGATAGAGCCCCCACCTAGACCTTTATGTGACTATCTGCGCTTAGTCGACCTTGATCAGGGTGAAGATCTCCTGATCGTACTCCTGGCCGATGATCTCGCGCGGGTTGAGGTACGCAAGCTCGAGGATGAAGGCGAAGCCAGCGACCTCGGCGCCCGTCTGCTCCACCAGCTGGGCCGTGGCAACGCAGGTGCCGCCGGTGGCCACCAGGTCGTCAACAATCAGGACGCGGTCGTCGGGACCAAGGGCGTCCTTGTGCATCTCCAGCACGTCGGTGCCGTACTCAAGCGCGTACTCCTGGCTGTACACGTCGCGAGGCAGCTTGCCAGGCTTGCGCGCGGGAACGAAGCCCACGCCCAGGCGATAGGCGATCGGCGCGCCCACGAGGAAGCCACGAGCCTCGGAGCCCACCACGGCCGTGATGCCCTTGCCCATGAAGTGATCGGCGATCTCGTCAATCGAGGCTGCCAGACCCTGAGGGCTCGCGATGAGCGGCGTGATGTCCTTGAAGATGACGCCGGGCTCCGGGTAGTCAGGGATGTCGATGATGAAGCTCTCAAGGTCGACGCTGGACATGGGGGTTCCTTTCTCGTTGTTGCATTTGTTGCAGGGCCGACTAGCTGGTCATGCCCTTGAACGACTGTTTGATCTGGCGCGTGATGAGCGCGTCACGCACCCGATTGGTGAGG
Organism: Atopobiaceae bacterium UBA7016; assembly: GCA_002449555.1. Lineage (GTDB taxonomy): Bacteria > Actinomycetota > Coriobacteriia > Coriobacteriales > Atopobiaceae > UBA1367. The sequence goes on from DJXA01000083.1 coordinate 5,193, forward strand.
AGCAGCATCTCGTTGAACGCCGCGTCGAACTGCTGGCGCGCCTCCTCGGTCTGCTCGACCGCTCCCATTCCGGTGCGCGCGTAGACGATGAGCGCCTGCTCGAACATGGAGCTCTCGCGATTTGCCGCCGTGACGTACTGCCGCAGGTTCTTGGCGCCGATGCCAAAGCGACGCAGCTCCTCGCAGGTACGGATGAGCGCGAAGTCCTTGCCATCAACGAGGTCGCGCCCGTGCGGCGAGCGCTGCAGCGTGATGACGCCCGCCTCAGAAAGCTGCTTTACAAACGTCACGGAGACGCCCAGCAGCTCGGGCACGCGGTCGATGGCGTGCAGCTTGTTGACCACTTCCTCGCTGTCCACCTCGCTTGCCATGGTGGCCGCCTCGGCCGAAGGCATCGACGTGGTGGCCTCGCCGCGCTCAAGCTCCTCCTTGATGACGGAGAGCGGCATGAAGCGGTTCTTCTGCAGGTAGAGGATGGTCTCCAGGCGCTTGACGTCGTTCTGCGAGTACAGGCGGTAGCCGCCCGGCGTGCGCGACGGGTTAAGGAGTCCCTCGTCCTCGAGGTAGCGCACCTTTGAGACAGACAGGTCCGGATAGCGCTCTTGCAGGCGCTTCACGACCTTACCTATGGTGAGGTATCCGGCATCTGTCATAACGCGTTACTCCCCCGTCTCGATTCGGGAGGACTTGCGGTTGGTGTGGAACACCATGCGGAAGGTGCCGATCTGGATGGTGGAGCCGTCCTTCAGCATGGCGCGGTTGACGATGGCGCCGTCAACCCACGTGCCGTTGAGCGAGCCCAGGTCTT
>DJXA01000074.1:0-1340 GCA_002449555.1 Atopobiaceae bacterium UBA7016
TGAATACTTGCGCGCCGAGCTGAACAGGATCGCCTGGGCGACGCGCTCAGGCGAGACGCCGTTCTGGTCTGCGTAGGCCATGAGGGCAAGCGCTGTCTCGTTGGCGTCGTTCTCATTGGCGTGTGTCACGGTGCAGAAGGCGCGCTCCACCTCCGCGGCCGGCACGTTGCCTGCTCCGCGGACCTGCGTCACCTCCATGTGGCCGCTCGTGATGGTGCCGGTCTTGTCAAGGCAGAGCATGTCCACGCGGGCCAGCGTCTCAACGCAGTAGCTCTGCTGCACGAGCACGTCGCGCATGCCGAGCCTTGTGGTGGCGATGGCCAGCACGCCCGAGGTGAGGAGCACGAGGCCCTGCGGAATCATGCCCACCATGGCGGCGACGGTGGAGAGCATGGCGTCGACAAGCGGCGTGCCCTCGATGAAGTAGGTGCGCAAGAAGAGCCCGGCGCCGAGCGGGATGAGCACGATAGAGGCGAACTCGATGATCATGGAGAGCGTCCGCATGATGTCTGAGTTCACCGGCTTGACGTAGTGCGCCTCGGCGTTGATCTGCGCCGCGTAGCCTGCGGCGCCCACGCGCGACACGCGGTAGGTGACGTCGCCAGACACCACGAAGCTTCCAGAAAAGAGCTCGTCCCCCTCGTGCTTCTCCACCGACTCGCTCTCGCCGGTGAGCAGGCTCTCGTCCATAAGCGGTGCGCCGCGCAGAACCGTGCCGTCGGCCGGCACCTGGTCACCGTGCTGCAAAAGGATCACGTCATCCTGCACGATGTCCTCGACGCCTATCTGTACCTGCGCTCCGTTGCGAATGGCCTTCACCTGCTTGGTGGTGAGGATGGTCAGGCGGTCCACCATCTGCTTAGCGCGCACCTCTTGCACGATGCCCACGGCCATGTTAAAGAACACCACGCCCATGAAGGCCATGTTGCGCAGCTGCCCCGTGAAGAGCACGATGACGGCGAGAAACACGTTAATACCGTTGAACAGGGTGAAGGTGTGCTCGGCAAAGATCTGCTTGATGGACTTGGTCTTGGGGTCGGTGTTGGCGTTGGTGAGGCCCGAGGCGACGCGCTCAGCCACCTGCTCGTCTGTCAATCCGAACAGCGCCGATGTGTGTGCCTCTTGCTCCATGCGTACCTCCCCGTGTGGTGCGGCCACGTGTGATTGTACGCGAAACCACCCTCCAAGCGAATGTTGACATTGGAGGGCCCCTTTCTGTCAACATCAGCTGGAAGGACTGACGACATCGCAATTACTCAAGCTGATGTTGACCGGAAGGGGCCCGCCAATGTCAACATTCGCTAAGGGATGCGGGAGACAAACAAGAAAGGCCACCGTTG
>DJXA01000074.1:1429-1587 GCA_002449555.1 Atopobiaceae bacterium UBA7016
ATCCTGGTGCCCCCAGGGGGACTCGCCGCGTTGCCTGCGGCAACGCTCGACGGCTCCGCGCCTTCGGCGCTCCGCCCGGCATGCGCCATTAAGGCGCACGCCGCCCTCGCGGGTTCGAGTCCCCGTGCGACCCAGACAAACAAGAAAGGCCACCGTTG
>DJXA01000074.1:1684-2959 GCA_002449555.1 Atopobiaceae bacterium UBA7016
ATCCTGGTGCCCCCAGGGGGACTCGAACCCTCGACCTTTCGCTCCGGAGGCGAACGCTCTAATCCGCTGAGCTATAGGGGCTTGTGTGCAGATGAGTATAGCCGAAAACGCCCGCGGTGCGACAAGAAACCATCCACACCCCAAGATAGGTCAGTTCAACACATCAATAATGAGCACATCAAAATGCGGGACAAAACCAGTGTTACCCTGTTATACAGATGTAACCGCGCGGTGGTCCGCGCTTTGACGAAAGGATGCCATCATGCTCATGAATATGAAGGAGCTGCTCGCGCCGACGGACGAGCACCAGTTTGCGATTCCCGCGTTCAACATCAGCAGCTATGCCATGTTCAACGGAATCATGGACATCACCGAGCAGAAGAACGCGCCGGTCATCATCGAGATTCACCCAGACGAGCTGAAGCACCTCGGCTCGGACGTCATCGCCTCCATCCGCCAGCGCATCGCCGCATCGCCGGTTCCTGCCGTCATCCACCTTGACCACGGCCCTGACCTGCGCAGTGTTATGGCTGCCATCCGCAGCGGCTACACGTCCGTCATGATCGACGCCTCCTCGAAGCCGTTCGACGAGAACGTGGCCATCACCAAGAAGGTCGTCGAGGTCGCACACGTGGCGCAGATGTGGCAGGTGTGCACCGACGCTGAGGACCCGCGCGCCGCTGAGGTGCCCGCGGGCGACCCGTTCGCGTACGTGCCGTCGCTCTGGGCACGCGACATCTCGGTTGAGGCGGAGCTTGGCAACATCGGCGTGACCGACGCCGACAAGGCCTTTGGCCAGGTCATCCACTACACGCAGCCGGACGAGGCCGTGGAGTTCATCAAGCAGACCGGCATCGACACGCTGGCCATCGCCATCGGCACCTGCCACGGCATCTATCCCAAGGGCTACGTGCCTGAGCTCAAGCTCGACCTCCTGCGTCAGATCAAGGAAGCCATCGCGGATGCCGGACTCGACACCAAGCTGGTGCTGCACGGCGGCTCCAACAACCCTGATGACGAGATTGCCGAGGCGGCGCGTATTGGCATCGGCAAGATCAACATCTCGTCCGACATCAAAGTGGCCTTCTACGAGAAGATGCGCGAGGTGCTACAGGACGGCGGCCTGCGCGAGCCCAACGAGATCGAGCCGCCGTGCGTGCGCGCCATGCAGGCCGTTGCCGCGCAGAAGATCGACCTCTTCAACTGCACCGGAAAGGCTGTGCTGTACAAGTAGGCTCGCCTGAGCAGAGGCGAATGTTGACACTGGGGGCGCCT
>DJXA01000074.1:3097-6760 GCA_002449555.1 Atopobiaceae bacterium UBA7016
AGGCGCCCCCAGTGTCAACATTCGCAAGCGGAGACTACTTTGCCATGTGGCGCGGAGTGTGAGGGGCGGGTGCCTCGCCGCTTGCGAGGCGCGCCTTCGCCTCGGCATCAGCCCAGATGTCAACCGGCTTCAGGCCACGCGCTTTGATGTACACCACCGTCAGCACGATGGCCACCACCAGAACACCGAGAGCGCCAACGCTGCCCTCGACACCAAAGATGGTGTCGAAGAACGGCCCGTTGGCGGCGGCCTCAATCTTGAAGATGGAATACTCGCTCACCAAGCCACTATTGGGCAGGCCAAAGATGATGTTCTGCGTGTAGTTCCACGCCGTGTGCATGCCCGCGGCCATGCCAAACGCGTCGAAGTACAGGCAAAACACCGACAGAAGCAGGGCAACGACAAGCAGCTGCGCCACAGACACGGCGGTTATGCCGGGGTTGAACGCATGCAAGCCAGCAAAGAAGATGGCGGAGAGCAGGACCGCCACGACGGGCGACTTGTACCGGCGGAGCAGCTTCTGCTGCAGGTACAGCCTGGAGACAAGCTCCTCTGCGCCAGACTGCACAAACACGCCGCCCAGCACTATGAGAAGGGGCACAGGATCAAATCCCACAAAGCTCAGCGCAATGTCATGCCTCAGCACCGAAATCCCGACGCAGATCGCGTTGCACACGAAGCCGATAAGGAAGCCGAGAAACAGCCGCGCGAAGGTGTTGCCCGTGCGTAACCTGAGGACCAGTCGCCCAAGCATAGGATGATTGGCCGGGAAAACGATCATGACAAGGATGACGAGAGGCCAAATGCCCAGGAATTGCAGGTACGAAACCGTCCATGACAGGTAGTCGGGCAGCCCCGCGTTCTCGCCGAGCCCTAGGTGCTTGAAGGCTATCTCCGTAAGCAGCGCGCCAACAATGGACAACATAAACGCAATCGCCCCCGCGATGACGAACTGGTCCGTCAGCTTCCGGCACGGACGAAGAAAGCGTTGCTTGAGTTCCTCCATGGCGACCCCTCTCTCGCGCGGTCTAAGGCCTATGTATACTTATACGCCAGTATCGCCGCTCAACGTCCATCAAAACGATTCGGTTACGTCTGACAAGCTTTTGCAAGCACTCCCGTTGCAGCTTGTTACCATCCTCCTTTATGAAATCCGCTACCGGCGGCCACTGCTAAGGAGGCGCCCATGATTGCCATCGTCAAGTCCACCGCAACCGAAGACCAGCTACAGCACTTCGTACGCTGGATCGAGGGCCGCGGTTTCTCCACCAACATCAGCCGCGGCGACAACGAGACCATCGTCGGCATCATTGGCGACACCACGCAGATCGACCCGTTCCTGCTCGAGTCGATGGACATCATCGAGCGCGTCCAGCGCGTCTCCGAGCCCTTCAAGAAGGCAAACCGCAAGTTCCATCCTGAGGACACCATCGTCGACTGCGGTCACGGCGTGCTGGTGGGCGGCGGACACTTCCAGGTGATGGCCGGCCCCTGCTCCGTCGAGGGCAAGAACCTCATCCAGATCGCCCGCGCCTGCAAGGCCTCGGGCGCCACGATGCTGCGCGGCGGCGCCTACAAGCCCCGCACCTCCCCCTACGCCTACCAAGGCATGGGCGAACACGGCCTTGACCTGTTGCTCGAGGCCTCGGCAGAGCTTGACATGCCCATCGTCACCGAGGTCATGGACGTGCGCGACGTGCAGCTCTTTGTGGACAAGAGGATCGACGTCATGCAGATCGGTGCCCGCAACGCGCAGAACTTCAATCTGCTGAAGGAGGTCGGCAAGACCGACATCCCCGTGCTCCTCAAGCGCGGCCTTGCCGGCACCATCGACGAGCTTCTCATGGCGGCCGAGTACATCATGAGCGAGGGCAACGAGAAGGTCATGCTCTGCGAGCGCGGCATCCGCACCTTTGAGACGCGCACCCGCAACACCTTTGACGTCAACGCCATTCCGGTGCTGCACTACCTCACCCATCTGCCCGTCATTGGCGACCCCAGCCATGCCACCGGCTATACCCGCTACGTGCGGCCCATTGCCTACGCGGCCACCGCGGCCGGCGCCGATGGCCTTGAGATTGAGGTGCACAACTGCCCGTCCGAGGCATGGTCTGACGGCGCGCAGGCGCTCACGCCGGCGCAGTTTGATGACGCCATGCGTCGCATCGCGCTCATCCGCGAGGCCATTACTGCGGAGGTGGCCTAAATGTCCGGCGAGCAAACGGCTGACGCGCCCTCCTTCGTTCCCGGCCGCATCGGTGTCATGGGCCTCGGCCTGATTGGCGGCTCGTTTGCCAAGGCACTCCACGCCGGAGGGGCAGAGGTCTACGCATACAACCGCACGCACGCCACGCTCGATCTGGCTATGATCGAAACCGTCGACGGCGAGCTTGACGACACAACCATACCCACCTGTGAGCTCATCATCCTAGCCGGCTACCCCAAGGCGAGCATCGAGTGGCTTGAGGCAAAGCAAGACCTGGTCAGCCCTGGCGCCATCGTCATTGACGCGGTGGGCGTGAAGCGCGCCGTCTGCGAGCGCTGCTTTGCCATCGCGGACCGCCACGACTGGACCTTCGTGGGCTGTCACCCCATGGCGGGCACCCAATATTCGGGCTATGCGCACTCGCGCGCCAACATGTTCAAGGGCGCGCCGCTCGTGGTGGTCCCGCCCGCGATGGACGACTTCGAGCGCGTCGACGTGCTCGAGCGGCTTCAGAAGCTCCTCGAACCCTGCGGCTTCGGGTCGTTCACGCTTTCGTCCGCCGCGCACCACGACGAGGTCATCGCCTTCACCTCGCAGCTCGCACACGTGGTGTCCAACGCCTACGTGAAGAGCCCCTCGGCACGCGTGCACAAGGGCTTCTCCGCCGGCAGCTACAAGGACCTGACCCGCGTCGCGCGCCTCAACCCCGACATGTGGTGCGAGCTCTTCCTTGACGATGCGGACTACCTCAGCGCCGAGATTGGCACGCTGATTGAGAACCTCCAGCAGTACAAGGATGCCATCGACCAGCGCGACGCCCCGCGCCTGCGCGAGCTTCTTGCCGAGGGCGATCGCATTAAGAGGGACATCGAGGGACGATGAGCGATCACAGTACCCCTTACCTTCGCACCATTACCGTAACCACTGCCTCGCGCACCTACGACGTGGTCGTCGGCGCGGGTATCCTCGACGAGCTGGGGCCCCGCTTGCGCAGGGCAACCGGCGCCGAGCGCCCCTTTGTGGTCACCGACACCACCGTGGCCCCGCTCTACGCCGACCGCGTGATTGGCGCCCTTCGCGCTGCTGGGTACGACCCCGGTTCGCACGCCATGCCCGCTGGCGAGGTCAACAAGCACCTCGGCACGCTTGGCGACGTGTGCCAGGCCATCGCCGAGGCAGAGCTTTCGCGCGATGACGTGGTGGTGGCGCTGGGCGGCGGCGTGGTGGGAGACCTCGCCGGCTTTGCCGCGGCCATCTACATGCGCGGCATCCAGGTGGTCCAGGTGCCCACGACGCTCCTTGCCATGGTTGACTCCTCCGTGGGCGGCAAGACCGCCATCGACGCCACCGCCGGCAAGAACCTTCTCGGCGCCTTCCTGCAGCCGTCCCTCGTGGTGGCGGACGTGCAGACGCTTTCTACCCTTGCCCCCGACGTCTTTGTGGACGGCATCGGCGAG
>DJXA01000074.1:6917-11990 GCA_002449555.1 Atopobiaceae bacterium UBA7016
GACGCCGACGAGGAGTACCTTGCTCGCGTGGTTGCTCGCAATGTCGAGATCAAGCGCGACGTCGTGGGTGCCGACGAGCGCGAACGCGGCCTTCGCCAGACGCTCAACCTCGGCCACACCATCGGCCATGCCATCGAGGCCTCGAGCGGCTACCGCCTGGGCCACGGCCACTGCGTAGCGGCGGGTCTCTGCTGCATCGCGCGTGCCACCGAGGCGCTCGGCTGGTCAGAGCCCGGCCTCGCACGCCGCATCGAGCGCTGCGTGGCCGCACAGGGCCTTCCCACCACCACCGACATTTCCCACGAAGACCTCATCTACCAGGCCGGCTTTGACAAGAAGCGCCACGGCGACACCGTCAACATCGTGGTTCCCACGGCCATCGGCACCTCTGAGGTCCGCAAGGTAACCCTTGCCGAGTTCTCAGACATCATAAGGCTCGGCTGCACTGTCACGCCCCGCTAGGAGTGGACATGGACGTCACCATCACACCGCGCACGCTCGCAGGATCTGTTGCCTCGGTAGCCTCCAAGTCTGTGGCGCATCGCCTCATCCTGCTTGCGGCACTCACCGAGGGAACCACCGAGATCGACTGCGTGGCCACTTCGGCCGACATTGCCGCCACCATCTCGTGCGTGCAAAACCTCGGTGCAACCGTAGCACGCACGCCCCTGGGCTGCGAGATCACGGGCATTCCCCGCGTAGAGCAAAGCGGGCTTCCTCCCGTGGTACTCGACTGTGGCGAATCGGGCTCGACGCTGCGCTTCCTGCTTCCCATCGTCTGCGCGCTCGGCCGCCCCTGCCAGCTGCTTGGCCGCGGACGACTTGCCAAGCGCCCGCTCTCACCCCTCTACGAGCAGCTGGTCGCACACGGTGCGGAGCTCTCTCCCCAGGGCACGATGCCCCTCGATGTCTCAGGGACCATCTGCGGCGGCACGTTCCTTCTGCCAGGCAACGTCTCGTCCCAGTACGTGTCCGGCCTTCTCATGGCCGCACCACTGGTGGATGGCCCCGTACGCGTCCTGGTGAAGGAGCCTATGGAATCGGCGCCCTACGTGACGCTCACCATCCGCGCCCTCGCCTCCTTCGGCGTATCCGTCGAGCAGTCGCGCATCTCCATCGACGGCAACTCGCACCTCTGCTATGACGTGGCGCGCAGCCCCCTCGTAAGCCCGGGGGCGATTCCCGTGGAGGGCGACTGGTCCAACGCCGCCTTCTGGCTGGCTGCCGGTGCGCTCTCGGCAACGGGTGTGGAGGTCACTGGTCTTGACAGCAACTCCGCGCAGGGAGACCGCGCCGTCCTCGCCGCGCTCGCGCTCTTTGGGGCACGCGTCTCCAGAACCCGCGGCACCGCCGCGGCAATCCGCGACTCGCTCCACGGCATTCGCCTTAACGTGGCAGACATCCCCGACCTCGTCCCGCCTCTTGCCGCCGTCGCGGCAACTGCCAGCGGAACCACGCGCCTCACTAACGCGGGACGGCTCCGCCTAAAGGAGTCCGACCGCCTTCAAACGGTCTCTGCGGCCATCACGGCCCTCGGCGGCACCGCGCACCTTGAGGGCGATGACCTCGTCATTGTCGGTGCCGAGCTAAGCGGCGGCACGATCGATGCCGCCAACGACCACCGCATCGCCATGATGGGCGCCATCATGGCCTGCAGTGCGGACGGCCCCGTCACCATACTAGGAGCCGATTGTGTCGCCAAATCCTATCCCACTTTCTGGGATGATTACGTAAAGCTCGGCGGTTCGTATGCCGTCTGCGGCTAGGCACTGAAGCACCTCGTCTCTAGGAGCAACCATGGGCTCTACCTTTGGCACCACGCTACGCGTCACCATCTTTGGGCAGTCGCACTCGGCGGCTATCGGATGCGTGGTGGAGGGGCTGCCTTCCGGCTTTCCCGTTGACCAAGAGGCCCTTGCTCGCTTCATGGCTCGCCGCGCGCCCGGTGGCGCCAGCTGGGCAACCCCGCGCAAGGAAGCCGATGCCGTGCGCTTCCTTTCCGGCCTGAACCCTGCCGGTGAGACCTGCGGCGCGCCACTCTCGTGCGTCATCGAGAACACCAATACGCGCAGCGGCGACTACGATGAGCTGCGGCGCGTTCCCCGTCCCGGCCACGCGGACTTCACCGCGCAGGCCAAGTGGCATGGCGCGCAGGACGTGGCCGGCGGCGGCCACTTCTCGGGTCGCCTCACGGCCCCGCTGTGCGCGGCTGGCGGCATCGCGCTGCAGATGCTTGCGGCACGCGGCGTACGCGTAGCTGCCCATCTTGACGAAGTGGCGGGCGTGCAGGACACGCACTTCTGTGCGCGCGAGCTCAATGAGGCGCAGCTCAACGCCCAAATGGACATCCTTGCCAACCGTCCCTTCCCCACCATCTGCCCCGATGCCGAAGAGCGCATGGTAGCGGCCATTGACGCCGCGCGCGCCGACGGAGACTCGGTGGGCGGCGTCATCGAGTGCGTGGCCACGGGCCTTCCCGCGGGGCTGGGAAGCCCGCTCTTTGACGGCGTAGAGTCTGCCATCGCCCGCATCGCCTTTGGCGTGCCTGCGGTAAAGGGCATCGAGTTTGGCGCGGGCTTCGACGCGGCGCGCCTGCGCGGAAGCCAGAACAATGACCCCTACGGCATCGATGAGCAGGGCGTCATTCGTCCGTTCAAGAACGACGCGGGCGGAAACCTCGGTGGTATCACCACCGGAGCGCCCGTCGTCTTTCGCATGGCCATCAAGCCCACACCGTCCATCGCGCGTGAGCAGGACTCCGTCAACCTGGAGCAGGGCACCGCTGCCAAGCTCTCGGTTCGCGGACGCCATGACCCGTGCATCGCCCCGCGCGCCGTTCCCGTGGCCGAGGCTGTGATGGCCCTTGCCCTTCTGGACTGCTTCCTCAGCGCATAAGCACACGCCAGACAACGCAGGCGCCCTTGCGCCGCCCACACCCGTACGTTTGTGACCACAGCGGTACGGGTATGTCTCCATTTGCGAAACAATCCGCCGCTCGGAGGCACAAACGGCACAATAGGACAGTCACAGCGAACCGATAGGAATTGCCATGGAAGACCTTACGGACATCCGTCAGCGCATCAACACCATTGATGAGCAGATCTCTGCCCTCTTCCTTCAACGCATGGAGGCTGCGGCCGACGTTGCCGAGTACAAGCGTGCCACGGGAAAGCCCGTCTTCGACCGCACCCGCGAGCGCGAGAACATCGCACGTGCCTCCGAACGCGTCCCGGCAAGCCTCGCGAGCTATGCGGCAACCATCGAGTCCATCCTCATGGAGGCTTCTCGCGAGGCCCAGTACGAGCGCCTTGGCCTCAAGAGCCAAGCCGCACAGAAGGTGAGCCTCGCCCTCGACAACCAGCCCGCGCTCTTCCCGCAGCAAGCCTACGTGGCTTGCCAAGGCGTTGAGGGTGCCTACCAGCAGATTGCCTGCGATCGCATGTTCAAGCGCGCGCAGATCAGCTACTTCAGCTCCTTCGACGGCGTCTTCCGCGCAGTGGAGCAGGGCTTCTGCCAGTTTGGCGTCCTGCCCATCGAGAACTCAACCGCCGGCTCGGTCAACCGCGTGTACGACCTCATGATGAGCCATGACTTCCATATCGTGCGCACATGCCGCCTGAAGGTGGACCACTGCCTCCTGGTGAACCCGGGCACCAAGCTCGAGGACATCAAGGTCATCTACAGCCACGAGCAGGCCATCAGCCAGTGCGCCAACTACCTTGCGGGCCTCACTAATGCCCGCGTGCACGTGTGCGAGAACACCGCCATCGCCTCGCAGCGCGTGGCGGAGTCCGGCAAGCACGACGTGGCAGCCATTGCCTCGCGTGCCTGCGCCGACCTCTACGGCCTTGAGATCTGCGACCAGAGCATCCAGGACCAGCAGAACAACTACACGCGCTTCGCGTGCATCACTAAAGACCTGGCCATCTATCCGGGCGCCGACCGCACCTCGCTCATGGCCGTGGTCTCCAACGAGCCGGGCTCCCTCTACAAGGTGCTCGCGCGCTTCTACGCGCTCGACGTCAACCTTATCAAGCTGGAGAGCCGCCCCATCCCCGACCGCGACTTCGAGTTCATGTTCTACTTTGACGTTGAGTGCCCGGCCACCGCGCCCGAGTTCCAAACGCTGATGAACTCGCTCACGGACGTCTGCGAGGAGCTGCGCTACCTGGGCAGCTACTCCGAGGTGCTCTAGCGTGGCGCCCGATCATGCGGTGGCGTTTGGCCTGGTAGGCCGCACGCTGGGACACAGCTGGAGCCCACAGATCCACAACGCCTTGGGAAGCGTGCCCTACGAGCTCATCGAGCTTGAGCCCGAGGAGGTCGTGCCCTTCATCCGCGATGGCGCGTGGCGGGGCCTTAACGTGACCATTCCCTACAAGCGCGTGGCAGCCGAGGCGGCCGACGTCCGCAGCCCGCGCGTCGAGGCGCTCGGCGTGGCCAACACGCTCGTGCATCTGGATGACGGCCGCATCATGGCCGACAACACCGATGTGCTGGGCTTCAATGCCATGATGGAATGGTTTGCGGCCGACCGCCTCGAGACCACCGCACGTCGCGCCTTTGGCGGCAAGAAAGCCCTGGTCCTGGGCACGGGCGGCGCCGCGCAGGCCGTTGCCTACGCGCTTACGGAGTTCGTGGGCTGCAATGTCGCCCATGTGTCGCGAAGCGGTGACTCCACCTACGAGAACCTGCTCGACCTGCACGCCGACGCGGCGCTCATCGTCAACACGACGCCGGTGGGCATGTATCCCAACTGCCCGGCCTCGCCCTTGGCCGACGGCGTCCTCGAGGCGCTTCCGCAGCTCACGGCCGTGCTTGACGTGGTCTACAACCCCACGCGCACCGGCATCTGCCAGCAGGCCGAGCGCGCGGGCATACCCGCCGAGAGCGGCCTTGCCATGCTGGTCTGGCAGGCCATCTTCGCAAGCGAGCTCTTCCAAAGGCGCGAGCTTGACGACGCGCTTGGCCCCCACATCGTGAATGACATCCTCCTGCAGACGGGAAACGTCGTGCTCATCGGCATGCCGGGCGCGGGCAAGACCACTTCGGGCCGTGCGCTTGCGCGCCTCA
>DJXA01000023.1 GCA_002449555.1 Atopobiaceae bacterium UBA7016
TCCTGGGCTTCTCATGCGGCGAGGCTGACGGCTACTACGGCGTGCACACGGAGGCAGCCGTCAAGCAGTTCCAAGAGAGCCAGGGCATCCTGGCGGACGGCATGGCCTTCCCCGATACCTTCGACGCCGTCGAGCGTCTGCGCCACGTGTGGGCGGGCAAGCCAGCAAACGGGCCGCACCCCATGGGCGGCATGGGTTTTGCGCGTGCCGCAGGCGTGCTGGAGAACGTGCAGCTTTCCATCACGGCCGAAGACCCCATCTCGCGCAACATCGCCGGCCGCATCTGGAACCTCGCCTCGGCGACCACCGACCAGAGCGGCCTTGAGCTGGTGGAGGACACGCGGCACATGCGCTCGGACGACCAGGCGCTCTTCGTGCTTTCCACCTCTCCCCTGCCGGGCAGAAGCTCACGCGTGCCCAACGTGGTGATCGAAGACTTTGACACGCTGCCGCTGCGCCTGCGCACGGCCGTGGAGAGCTCGCTGGCGAGCGTGCCCGTCGTCCGTCTTCAGCTGCCGTTTGGCCTCGACTATGACGGCTCGTTCACCACGGGCGATGCCCAGACCTTCGCCGTGATGCTGCTTGACGCCATCTGCACCGCGTACGACGAGTAATCGTGTGCGGTTTGGGGGTAGCCCCCTAGCCGCACTGCGTGCGGCTAGGGGGCTACCCCCAAACCGCACACGCCCTGTTCCGCGAAACAAGAAGCAGGCCAGACGCTCACGCATCTGGCCTGCTGTTTGTTCTGGCTGGGGTAGAAGGATTCGAACCCTCGTTAGCGGCACCAAAAACCGCAGTCCTAACCACTGGACGATACCCCAAGGCATGGATAGTGTAGCAGAACAGCCCGAAGGCTTACCCCATTACATCTCGGAGGCGCCGCCAAAGACGAGCGTAACCGGCGTGTTCTGGTACACGGCCGCGATGGCCTCGGCAAACTCCTCGGCAACCGAGATCATCTTGATCTTCGAGCCAGGCTTGTTGGCGACGGCGCACGGAATGGCGTCAGTGACCACGCACTCCACGATGGGGGCGTTCTCCAGGCGCTCGATGGCGGCACCAGAGAAGATGCCGTGCGTAGAGCTGACGTAGATGTCACCAGCGCCCATCTCCTTGAGCTTCTTGATGGAGCCCACGAGCGTGCCGGCGGTATCAATCATGTCGTCGTTGATGATGCAGGTCTTGCCCACGATGTTGCCGATAACGCCCATGACCTCGGCCGCATTGTGCTTGGGACGGCTCTTGTGGGCAATGGCCATCTCGCAGCCCAGGTAGTCGGCCAGCTTCTTGGCCACCTTGGCGCGGCCCATGTCGGGCGACACGACCACGGTGTTGTCCCAGTCAAAGTCCTTGGCGGCAAAGTACTTGCCAAAGTTGTAGAGGGCGGTAAGGTGCGACACGGGAATGTCGAAGAAGCCCTGAATCTGGTTGGAGTGCAGGTCAAGCGTGATGACGCGGTCGATGCCCGCGGCCTCGAGCAGGTTGGCGATCAGGCGCGCGGTGATGGGCTCACGGGACGCGGCCTTGCGGTCCTGACGCGCGTAAGCGTAGTGTGTGATGACGGCGGTGACGCTTGCCGCACTCGCGCGCTTGGCGGCGTCGGTGATGATGAGCAGCTCCATGAGGAGGTCGTTCACGTTCTCGCCCGCGATGCACTGGACGATGAACACCTCGTCGCCACGGACGGACTCGTCGAAGCGCGCGTAGGTCTCGCCGTTGGCAAACTTCTCGAGCTTAAGGCCCGAAAGCTTCAGGTTAAGCTTGTCGGCAATGTGCTTGGCCAGCACGGGGTTGCCCGAGCCGGTGTACATCTTGATGCCCTTGACTACGTTCAGCGGCTTGCTGAGGTCCTGGATAATCTCGTCGGCCATCTCTCGTTCTCCTTCGTCTCGTATCTCGTCGCTCTTCACAGGCTCACTTAGCAAACAGCTAGGCAACGACCGAACCATCGGGGACGGTGGTGTCGGTCAGCTGGACACTGGGGCCAACCACGCAGTCTGTGCCCACGGTCGTCTTGCCCCACAGCATGGTCATGGGCAGAAGCTCGGTATCGCGACCAACGGTGACCTCGGGGCCGACCCACACCATAGAGGGATCGAGCATGGTCACGCCGTCGGCCATCAGCTGGCCGTTGATGCGCTCCTGCATGATCTTGGTAACCTGCGCAAGCTGCACGCGCGAGTTGACACCCAGAAGCTCGGAGTCGTCAGCGGCAAGCAGCGCAGAGACCGGCTCGCCAATCTGGCGATAGATGCCCACCATATCGGTGAGGTAATACTCGCCCTGGGCGTTGTCGTTGCCGATCTTGTCGATGTTCTCGGACAGGCGCCTGCCGCAGAAGCAGTAGATGCCGGAGTTGCACTCGGTAAGCGTGGCCTGCTCCTCGGGCGTGCAGTCCTTGTGCTCGATGATGGCCAGTACGTTGCCCTCGGCGTCACGCTTGATGCGGCCGTAGCCGGTGGGGTCAGCGGGGCTCATGGTGAGCACGGTGCAGGCAAAGTGACCAGCCTTGGTGTGCTCAACCAGGTTCTTGATGGTCTCGGCACGCATGAGCGGCGTGTCGCCGTAAAGAACCACCGTCGGCCCCTGGAAGTCTCCGAGGGCGTCGCGCACGCACATCATGGCGTGGCCGGTGCCCAGACGCTCGGTCTGCTCAACAAACTCGACGTCGGCATCGCCGTCAAAGACGGCCTTGACCTCGTCGGCGTGGTTTCCAACTACAACGATGATGCGGTCAGCACCCGCCTCACGGGCAGCATGAACGGGCCACCACACGAGAGGGCGGTCCAAAAGCTTATGCGCTACCTTGGGATGACGGGACTTCATACGCGTTCCCTCGCCTGCAGCGAGAACGATCGCGGTCAAGGACATGTGGGCCTCCCAGCATGTGTCGTGTCCCAATGCGGCAGTCTGCCGCCACAATTACATAATAGCGTGCGTTCGCCGCCGTTTTGCTACCGTTCACGACCAGCAGAGGAAGTTCACAGGGCGTTCGATTGTCCGCACCGCAATACGTACATATGAACTCATGCACCATAGTGAGTGCACCACGAGGGTCCGACCCTCATGGCGCGGCGGCCATCAGGATTGCAACCAACAAGCTAAATGCTCCGGCCTGCATAGCGCCGTTCATTTATGCGTATCTCGCAACAATATGATTTCATAAGGAATTGTTTTGGAATAACTGTGGGTCGTATGATTGCCTCAACAAGAGAGGCCGACGCAGGGTCGGCCCAAACGAGGGAATGAGTGAGCTCGTCAGACCACCAATTCCGGAAGGCAGGAAGGTTATGAAATACGAAGCTCTATGCAACCAAGTAATCGAAGGAGTGGGAGGCAAGGACAACGTCTCCGACGTGAGCCATTGCGTAACGCGTCTGCGCTTCCACCTGAAGGACGCCTCCAAGGCCGACACCGAGGGCCTTAAGGCGACCAAGGGCGTCATCGACGTCATCCAGGCCGCCGGCCAGTACCAGGTCGTCGTCGGGCCGCAGGTCGAGGGTATCTACAACGACCTCTGCGAGATCGGCGGCTTCTCTGCCCAGGCCGCCCTCGATGTCAACGAGGACCCCAGCCTCGTCGACGAGAAGAAGGATCCCTTCTCCAAGCTGCTTGACCTCATCTCCAGCATCTTCCAGCCCATTCTGGGCGTTCTGATGGCCGGCGGCTTCATCGTCTCGATCCTCTCGCTCATCTGCGCCTTTGCTCCCGAGTTCAAGGGGACCACGACCTACACCGTCCTGTATGCCTGCGGCTACGCGGCGTTCCAGTTCTTCCCCATCATCGTCGCCTGGTCAGCGGGCCAGCGCTTTGGCCTGAAGCCCGTCCTGTCCATGGCCATTGGCGGCATCCTCATCTACCCTGACCTGATCACGATGGTCGGCGGCGACCCGACCGGCGTCCTCTTTGAAGGCAACCCGCTGCTGCAGGCTAACGTCTATGGCAACGTCTTTGGCATTCCTCTGGTTCTGCTCAACTACTACCTCCAGGTTCTGCCCTCCATCCCCATCATTTGGTTTGCCTCCAAGGTGCACAAGTTCTTTGAGGGTTGCCTCCCCGAACTCATCCGTGGCATCTTCGCGAACGTCTTCACCCTGCTTCTCTCTGGCCTCGCCGGCCTGCTGATCATCGGCCCCGTCACCACCATCCTGGCCAACGCTGTCGCCGTCGGCATCCAGTCCTTCCTCGCCATCTCCCCCATCCTTGCCGGCTTCATCGTGGGCACCTTCTGGAGCCTCCTCGTTATGTTCGGTCTGCACTGGGGCATCATTCCTCTGTGGTTCACCGAGATGGCAGCCGTTGGTTACTCCACCCTTAACCCGCTCAACTTCGCAGGCTGCGGCGCAATCATGGGTGCCTGCCTGGGCATGGTCCTGAAGTGCAAGGACAAGGAGACCAACACCTCCCTCAACATCCCGGCCCTCATCTCCTCGTTCTTCGGTGTTGCTGAGCCTGCCCTCTACGGCATCCTCATCCCGCGCAAGAAGCTCATGTGGGCGACGTTCATCGCCTCTGGTATTGGTGGCGCCATCGCCGGTGCCTGCGGTGCCAAGTGGTACAACCCCGGCGCCAACGGCTGGCTCGGTCTGCCCTGCTACATCGGCCCCAACGGCATCGACGCTGGCTTCATCGGCCTTGCGGTGGGCGGCCTAATTGCCACGGCTCTCTCCATCGCCGCCGTGTTCGTCCTGGGCACCAAGTCTGATGCCGAGGCCGCAAAGGAGAAGACGGCCGCATAGGGATACGCACCCTGACAACAGCCCTTCCTTTCTGAGGGACGTCGCGAAAGCGGCGTCCCTTTTTGTGTGACGGGGAAACAGGGCGCATGACGTTTGAGTCCCCGCGGGACACTGAGGCTAGAAGCCTGCTCCCAAGGATGCGCTAAACAAGGTTCCTCTCAGAGCCCAAAGAGACATCAAGGGACCTGGTTTTGTCGCATCCAGCGTAAACGGAGTCCAAAGAGACATCGATGTGCCCACCCGCTTCCTAAAGATGAGTCAGGCGAAGTGGGGCCGGAGCTGGAAGAGACGTTTGCGGGCCAGGTTTGGTCTCATCGGGCGTGAGTCCCGCTCAATGAGACGTTAGAGCCCCCGGTTTGGACTCATCGGGCGGACTCTCCGCTTGATGCGACGTTAGAGGCCCTGTTTTGGTCTCATTGAGCTTTGCCCGCAGCCGACGGGCCAAACCTCACCCCTTGACCCATCTTAAGGAGCAGGTGTGCCCAGTTCCGTCTTTTCGGGCGTAAGCGGAGCTGAAAGAGACGTCAGAGGGGTACGCAAGCAAGGTATGCACGCACTTCTCGACGGTAACGGACCGTTTTCGGCGCCTTAGCGTCGCTTTCTGCGGGCATACGCACTTCGCGGATCGCGAGCACCCTAGATACGCGCGCCGACTCGCCTCTAGATACACAAAACCGCGCCAAAGGGTCCGACCTTTTGGCGCGGTAAAGCGGACAAGAAAGCGGACCAGAGGGTCCGACCCTCTGGTCCGCTTGTGCCAGTTTTGATGAGGCTATCCGAGCAGCTGGCTCGCCTGGATCAACTTGCCCACCAGGATCTCGGGGTCGCCCTTGGGAACCATGGACTTCTGCGTCTCGAAGGAGAGGCC
>DJXA01000144.1:0-4442 GCA_002449555.1 Atopobiaceae bacterium UBA7016
CCAATGCGCTCGACCTTGTCTCGGCTGAGGAGTCTGGCGTCGCGCCGGCCATCGTCAAGCGCCTGCGCTTTGACGAGCACAAGCTCGCCGACGTGTGCGCTGGCATCCAGGATCTTATCGGCCTGCCCGACCCGGTGGGCAAGACGCTGCTCGCCCGTGAGCTGGACGAGGGCCTGAAGCTCTATCGTGAGTCGTGCCCCATCGGCGTGATCGGCGTCATCTTTGAGGCGCGTCCCGACGCGCTCGTGCAGATCAGCACGCTCTGCCTGAAGAGCGGCAACTGCGCCATCCTGAAGGGCGGCCGCGAGACGGCCAACACCAACAAGGCGCTCTTCCAGGTCATTCATGTGGCAGCCGTTGAGGCGGGTCTTCCCAATGGGTGTCTCTACCAGGTGGAGGCGCGCGAGGAGATCGCCGAGCTTCTGGCCTGCGACACCAGCGTTGACCTGCTCATTCCCCGTGGCTCCAACGCCTTTGTGCGTTACATCATGGATAACACCCGCATCCCCGTGATGGGCCACGCCGATGGCATCTGCCACGTGTTTGTTGACCGCGACGCAGACCTTGAGAAGGCCCTGCGCATCGTGGTGGACGCCAAGACGCAGTACGTGGCCGTGTGCAACGCCGCCGAGACGCTGCTCGTGGATCGTGCCGCCGCTGACAGGCTGGTGCCCCCCATCGTCAAGGCGCTGCAGGACAAGGGTGTCGAGGTACGTGGCACCGAGGAGGTTCGCGCCCTGGCAGACTGCGAGCCGGCAACCGATGAGGACTGGGACACCGAGTACCTGTCCCTCACCATCTCCGTCAAGCTCGTGGATGGCGTGGACGAGGCCATCAACCACATCAACAAGCACGGCTCGCATCATACTGACGCTATCATCACCGAGAACGCCGAGACTGCGGCGCACTTCATGCAGCTGGTTGACTCCGCGGGCGTGTACCAGAACTGCTCTACGCGCTTTGCCGACGGCTTCCGCTACGGCTTTGGCGCCGAGGTGGGCATCTCCACCAGCAAGCTGCACGCGCGCGGCCCGGTGGGCCTGGACGGCCTGGTCACCTACAAGTACAAGCTGTTCGGCGACGGGCATATCGTGGCCGACTATGCAGGCGGCACAAGGAGCTTCCACTTCCGCGACCTCGTGTAAGGTGAAGGCTGGCTCTGTTCCCAAACCTCACAGTTCGCGGTGCGTCCCGGGGGCTACCCCTGGGACGCACCGTTTGCATGAAGCATAATGGCGGGGTATGACTTTTTGCGTATGATAATGTCATAGCATGATTGCGAGAGGGGAAGCCCATGGAGCTTAGGATGCTGCGTTCGTTTCTTGCCGTGGCGCGTGAGGGAAACGTAACGCGCGCGGCGCGCTCGCTGCATATCACGCAACCGGCGCTTTCGCGACAGCTGGCAGAGCTGGAGCGCGAGCTGGGCTGTGAGCTGCTCGTTCGTGAGAGCCGCGGCGTCACGCTGACCGACGAGGGTATGCTGCTGCGCAAGCGCGCCGAAGAGATAGTGCTCTTGGCCGATCGTGCCGAGCTTGAGATTCGCTCTCCTGAGGCAGACATCCAAGGCGACGTGTGGGTTGGCGGGGGAGAGTCGCGCGGCATGGCGGTGCTCGCCGACGCGGCGGTGGAGCTTTTCGAGCGGTACCCGGGCATCAGGCTGCGCGTGCACTCTGGCAACGCGGACGACGTCATCGAGCGCGTGGAGAAGGGCCTGCTGGACTTTGGCGTGATCATGGGCAGGGAGCCGCTCAGGCACTATGACTCCATCGAGCTCCCCTGGCAAGACCAGTGGGGCATCATCGTGCGCCGAGACGATCCGCTTGCCCAGCGCGACTCTGTGACGATGGAGGATCTGCGCGGCCGTAGGCTTATCGTCAGCTCGCAGGGGGCGACTCCCACAAGCGAGGAGGACGCGACGTTGGGGCTGTTCGGCCGCGAGGGATACAACGTGGTGGCCACCTACACGCTGGCCTACAATGCCTCGCTGATGGTGGAGCGCGGCCTCGGCGTCTGCGTGTCGCTTGACCAGCTCATCTACACGGGCGAGGATTCGCTCCTTGCCTTCGTGCCGCTGAGCGATCTTCCCCCGCTGCGCTCGCGTATCATCTGGAAGCGCTACCAGCCGCTCTCGCGCGCCTGCGACGTCTTCCTGCGCGCGCTGCGAGCGCAGTGCGAGTAGCCTTCTGGCAGCGCTATCGGCCTTACAGCTCGAAGAGCTCCTCAAGGGTGGTGAGCACGCCCTGCTCCTCGTTGCTGGGGCAGAAGTGGTTGGCGGCGGCCTTTGCCTCGTCGCAGGCGTTGGCCATAGCGTAGCCTGAGCCCGCCCACTTCAGCATCTCCACGTCGTTGCCGCCATCGCCAAACACGGCGACCTCTTCAGGGCTAATGTCCCAACGCTCGGCAAGTCGCTGCAGGCCGCTGGCCTTGTGACAGCCAGGAACGATGAGATCAATGGCGCCGTGGCCGCTTGAGGTGGGGACGAGCCCCGCCGTCATAGTCGCGCGAATCTCGTCGTAGTAGGCCATGGTCTGGTCGTGCGGGACCGAGAGGGCAAACTTGAGGACCGGGTCAGAGACGTCGCGCAGGCTGTCCACCCACTCCATGCGATGGTAGTAGGTGCGCATGAACTCGAAGAAGTCCTCGCGCATGCGGCCACGCTCCACATAGGCACAGGAAAGGCAGCTCATCACGTTCTCGATATCGGGATGGGCCTCGATCCACTCAAGCGCCTTCAGCACCACGTCGCGCTCCATGGCCTCAACAAACGCCACGTCAGCGTGGTCCTTGACGTAGGCTCCGTTCTCGGCAACAAACGAAAGCTCCTCGTCGTATCCAGGGAAGTAGTCGCGCAGCTGCCAGTACTGGTTGCCGCTTGCGATGACAAACTCTGCGCCAACTTCATGCATGCGCGTCAGGATGCGCCGGAAGCGGTCCTCGTCAAAGGTGTGGTTGTGCCTGACAAAGGTTCCGTCGACGTCCACGGCAACCATCTTGATGCTGGTCATGCGTCCTCCCGAGGCAGGGTGTGGTCTGGGCAGGATCTGGCCTTACTGGATGATTCGCAGAGCGTTCTCGGCCTTGACCATGAGGGTGGGCTCCTCCACCTTGGTCCACTCGTAGTCGCAGGTTGTGGTGCCCTGGCTCGTGGTCGAGACGGAGTGCGTGATGTTGCCGTTGTCGTCGTAGGTGAACTCGATGGTGCCCGCGGGCTCGCCGTCGCGCAGAATACCGCAGCTGCTGGGAAGCCCGTTGGGGCCGTAATCGTAGACGTACTGATTCGTGTAGGGGTCCACGTTGTCGTCCACCTCGAAGGTGGTGACGAAGCCCTGCGCGTCATAGGTGGAGACCATCTTGACGTCGTAGGAGTCGGGCGTGCCGTCGTACGAGATGAGGTACGTGCGCTGCACGATGTTGCCGTTGTCATCGTAAACAAACTGCTCGTAGGTGCTGTCGTTTTCGATGCGCGTGATAACGCGGCCGGCGTCGTCGAGCTCGTAGGTGTATGCGAGGGACTGCTCCTCTTCGCCGCCAACCGAGGTCAGCATGGAGGGATTGCCCTGCTCGTTGAGCTGGTAGGCATACGTCCAAGCGTTCTCGTTGCCCGAGGCGTCGGTGGACTTGCCCACCTGCTCGGTAACGTTGCCGTGCTCGTCAAGCGTGTAAGCGACAGTCTCTTCGTACGAATAGCCCTCGGCCTCCTCGCGATAGGTGCTCTTGGTGAGGACCCACGCGGCCTCTTCCGTCGTGCGTGCCTGGGAGCTTGCCTCGGCGTCGGGGGAGGTTGCCTCCTCGTCGATGTCCGCTGCACCTTCGGTGGGGCCTGTGGCCTCGGTGGCTACCGCGGGACCTTCGGGTGCCTTCTTGCCGCAGGCGGACAGCGGGCACAGTACCAGGGAAAGCGCGAGCATGCTGGCGGCGATGCGACGGCGGGCGTTGCTTGATGCGGTCATGATGGCTCCTTTTGACCAAGCTGCCTGAAAAACAGGTGGCAGATGACGGCAATAGGCAGAGGATACCATGCATTTTCTCGGACGATTCGCCCATGCTGCTACACTGCATAAGGTGCCGACAAGAAAGAAGGGATCATATGGCTGATAAGACAGTGAGAATCGCGCTGATCACGGGTTACCTCGGCGCTGGCAAGACCACGCTGCTGAACCACATCCTCTCCAACGAGGAGGGTATTCGCGCCGCCGTCATCGTGAACGACATTGGCGAGGTCAATGTTGACGCTCGCCTCATCGAGAAGACCGGCGTCGTCTCGCAGGTTAACGACACGCTGGTGCCGCTCACCAACGGCTGCATCTGCTGCACTCTGGCTGACGACCTTGCTCGCCAGCTGACCGAGCTTGCTACGTCGGGCAAGTTTGATCACATCATCATCGAGGCAAGCGGCATCTGCGAGCCGGTGCCCATTGCCTTCACCATCGACAACTTCTGCA
>DJXA01000144.1:4506-6260 GCA_002449555.1 Atopobiaceae bacterium UBA7016
CATCGACAACTTCTGCAAGCAGATGAGTGCCCAGGGCATCAACGTGACACTGGACAACATCATTGCTGTGGTGGACTGCGCTCGCATGTACGACGAGTTCAACGGCGGCGAGGACCTGCTTGAGGAGGACATCGACGAGGAGGATATCGAGAGCCTGCTCATCCAGCAGATCGAGTTCTGCACCACCATGGTGCTCAACAAGGTGGACACCGTCACGCCCGAGCAGGTGGCTGAGCTGAAGGCGCTCGTACGCGGCCTGCAGAAGGACGCCAAGATCGTCGAGGCCGAGCAGGGCAAGGTCGACCTGTCCGAGCTGCTCAACACCAACCGCTTCAGCTTTGACGAGGCGTATGGCTCTGCCGCGTGGATCGAGGCCATGGAGCACCCCGAGGAGCATGAGGACCCCGAGGTGCTGGAGTACGACATTCAGACCTTTGTGTACCAGCGTCGCAACCCCTTTGGCATGGACAAGCTGGAGGCATTCGTGCGCACCTGGCCCGAGACCATCATTCGCGCCAAGGGTCTTGCGTGGTTCAACGAGGATCCCAACATGGCTTACGTGTTTGAGCAGGCCGGACATCAGGTGCATCTGCAGGAGAACGGCCTCTTTGTGGCGTCCGCGCCCGAGGCCGAGTTCAAGCGCATTGTGGCTGACAATCCCGAGATCATGGACGACTGGGACGAGGTCTACGGCGACCGTATGATCAAGATCGTCTTCATCGGTCGTCACATGGACCGCGCTGCCATCGAGGCTGGCCTTGACGGCTGCCTGGTCGAGTGGACGCCCGCCGAAGCCGAGAAGGACGAGGACTGGGCGTAAGGGCCCGCCCATACAAACGGGACAGGCACCGTAGTTCGGAAATCCGAACTACGGTGCCTGTCCCGTTTGTATGGGCGGGC
Organism: Atopobiaceae bacterium UBA7016; assembly: GCA_002449555.1. Classification (GTDB taxonomy): domain Bacteria; phylum Actinomycetota; class Coriobacteriia; order Coriobacteriales; family Atopobiaceae; genus UBA1367. The sequence goes on from DJXA01000144.1 coordinate 5,407, forward strand.
CCGGGCGCTAGAGCGTGAACTCGTAGTGGGCGAGCTCGGTTGAGGTGTCGTTGGCGTCGTAGACGAAGATGGTACCGGTGATGTTGGTCAGCGTCTCTCCCTCGGCGAGGTCGTCGGCGTTGAACCAGGCGATGGACCCAAGCGTTTCGCTGGCACGAATGGTCTCGTACATGGTTGCCGAGTGAGCGGCACCGTTGATGGCCCAGTCATCGGTGGTGTTGTTCAGCGTGATGTCGCGGTCCGTCTTGTTGGTTATCTCGAACATAACGGCGGGGTCACCAACGTAGGCTCCGGTCGCCACTGCCTTGATGGTGCAGACGTCATCGTCGGCGATAGCGACGTCGATGCTCTGCACATCGTCCAGGGCATCGATGGTATCGCCGCCAAAGTACTGGGCGTCGGAGGCGCCCTCGTTAGAGGTGACGATCTTCTCTGAGGGGTCGATCTGCTTGAACGTGAGCGACGACTTGTTCTGCGCCAAGGTGAGAAGCCCGTCGGCAAGCGTGATATCCACGGTCTGGTCGCCTGTCGTCATGACGGCAGTGTCTGGGCCCTGCTCTTCCCATGTCCCGTCGAGCGCCTCGCCAAAGGTATCCAGCGTGGCGGTCCCATCCTCGTTGAGGTCCAGGTAGACGCACAGACCGAGCTCCTTGAGGGTCTCGATGTCCTCTTGCGTGGTCTCCTCGCCCTCTTGGGTCATGCTGACCAGCTCCCACGAGCCGACGAAGGCGCTGCTCTGCTCGGTCTCAGTGGTCGGTGCTTGTGTGGGCGTGCCATTCGACGCGGCGCTGCTGCCACAGCCAACCAAGGCCAGGCACAACGCGAGCATTGCAACGAAAGCGGTCGACATACGC
>DJXA01000037.1 GCA_002449555.1 Atopobiaceae bacterium UBA7016
CGGTCACCAAACACGTGCGGGTGGCGCCGCACGAGCTTCTCGTTCAGCTCGCGGCAGACGTCGTCGATGGTGAACTCGCCATCGTCGGCGGCAATCTGCGTGTTGAGCAGCACCTGCTCGAGCATGTCGCCCAGCTCCTCGCGGAGGTGCGGCACGTCGTCGGCCATGATGGCGTCAACGGCCTCGTAGGTCTCCTCGATCATGTTCTGGGCAATGGAGCGGTGCGTCTGCACCTTGTCCCACGGGCATCCGTCCTCCTGGCGCAAACGCCAGATGGTGCGAACCAGGCGGTCGAACTCCGGATGGCCCTGCGGAGCCAGCGAGCGCTCGAGCGTCTGGGCGTCAATGCCCTCGACAAATGTGGTGAAAGTTGTGTCGGTAGCCATGGACCGTCCTTGCGTCTATCCCGTTTAAGCTGCGACTGTGCGGTTCAAGCCCGCCCTGCGTTGATTCATGACCCTTAGATGATAACGCCGCCCTTGGCAAAGGTGCCGCAAACGGCGCTACACTAGACCTATGGGATACAAGACGTACACATGCCCGATTGCCAAGAAGTGCGGCGGCTGCGAATGGCTCGCCGTGCCTTACCCCATACAGCTCAAGCGCAAGCAGGAGTTTGTTGAGGAGCTCTTCGCGCGGGTGGCCGCCGAGGACGGAGCCCGCATCGAAGCCGTGCGCGGCATGGACGACCCGCGCGCCTTTCGCTTCAAGGCCGCGACGCCCTTTGCTCCGGGCAAGGGCGGCCGCATCAGGAGCGGCTTCTATGCGGCCGGCTCGCACCGCATCGTGCGCTGCGATGAGTGCCTTGTCGAAGATCCGCGCGCCCGCGACATCCTTAACTCAGTGGCTCGTATTGCCTCTGAACTGCGCATTCCTGCCTACGAGGAAGACCGCGGCACCGGATGTCTACGCCACGCTGTGCTGAGATGTGGCTATGCCACCGATGACCTCTTGCTCACGCTGGTCACCAACGGCCCCAGCCTCCCGCGCGAAAACCAGCTGGTAAAGGCCCTGCGCGAGACGCACCCCGAGCTCACCACGGCCGTGCAGAACATCAACGATCGCCGCACTAACGCCATCTTAGGACGCGAATGCAAGACGCTCTTTGGCCCCGGCATCATGCATGACAAGCTGTTGGGCTGCACCTTTGAAATTGGCCCCACGAGTTTCTACCAGACCAACCCCGCGCAGACCGAGGTGCTGTACCGCTTGGCGCTTGAGGGTGCGGGTTTGCAGCCCGGCATGCGTGTGCTGGATGCGTACTGCGGGACGGGCACCATCGGCATCTGCGCGGCGGCACATGCAGACGAAGTGCAGGTCACAGGCGTAGAGCAGGTGCGCGGTGCTGTCTCGTGCGCCAAGCGCAATGCAGCCGCCAACAACGTCTCAGACCGCTGCGAGTTCATCCGCGCCGACGCCACACAGTACCTGGTTAAGGCCGCAAAGGCGGGCGAACACTTTGACGTCGTCATTATGGACCCGCCGCGCGCAGGCTCCACGCCCGAGTTCCTCTCCGCCGTAGCGAGCATCGCGCCCGAGCGCGTGGTGTATGTCTCGTGCAATGCCGTGACGCAGGCGCGCGACCTCGAGGTTCTTCGCGCACAGGGCTACCGCATGGAGCTCCTCACCCCGGTGGACATGTTCCCTCACACCAAGCATGTCGAGACGGTCTGTCTGCTGGTGCATTCATAGCGTCGTTCCATATCCCCTTGGCAGCCAAACCGTAGCTTGCAAGGAGCAAAGAGCATGGATATCGTCATCAGACCCGTCACGATTGACGACTACGATGCCATCTACGAGCTGTGGAGCAGCGCCGAAGACGCGTTGCGCCGCGAAGGCATATCAAAAGTGTTTGGGCTGGTCTTCAAGAACAACGATGCGGCGAATGCGTTTTGGGAGCAGCAGGGCTATACTCTTCGCACGAACATCAATTATCGAAACAAGAGCCTGAACCAAGAGGTCCCGCAAGGCGAGTAGCTCTCGCAGCGCAAATAATCCGCAGGTGGTTGCTGATACGGCGCGACGTCACAAGACTTGAGGACAAGTTACATGAACAAAAGAGTATTTGCACATCTTACCGTCATGCTCACCGCGGCCCTTCTCATAACGGGCTGCAAGGCAAAGACGCCGGACCAAGCCCCGACGGACAACGCGGCCCCAGCAGCTGAAACGCAAATTGCTGAGGAGCAGGCTCCTGAGACGCTTACGGTTGGCTTCAGGGATGTCAGGAAGCACGGCAACATAATCTTGGACACCACCTTTGACGAGATGCGCGCTGCCGGCATGGACATTGGAGACATCATCACCGTGGTGGTAGGCGATGCGGAGTACGACATCCCCATCGGCACCTCTCACAGCGATGTCGATAGCGGCGAGATGATCTGCCGCTTCGACCTCGAAGACAACGAGGTATCGGTGGCCGTGAACATGGGGTCGTTTGCAGAGGCGGCGGGAATTGCCGAGAAGCGCACGATTGATGCGGACCCAGGCTACGAGTGGGATATCAAGGTTTCTGAGATTGGGCTGCGCCTGAAGGAGAAGGGTGGCTATCTG
>DJXA01000203.1 GCA_002449555.1 Atopobiaceae bacterium UBA7016
TGAGAAGATACTCTTCATCATCAATGGCCTCGCTGCGGAATCGCCCCTGGAAGAGGTGGCCGTTTCTGTCGTGTTCCTCGTTGAAAGCTAGCGCGTAAGAGGAGTTGAGTCTCTTCATGCCCTCCGAAATGCGCTCCATCGAACCCTGCAGGACGAGGTGATAGTGGTTGTCCATGAGGCACCACGCAAGTATCTTGATGCCAGGCTTGACGAGGAATCGCTCCAGGTAGAAGAGAAAAAGCTCCCTGTCATGGTCATCTTCATAGATGATGCACCGCCCGACCCCGCGAGCGAATACGTGATACAGTCCGACTTCGCTTGTCGCCCTTCGCGCCCTGGTCATACTCCTCCTCACGTTGTTGGTGAGGAAAGAGATACCCTCTGCAGGCCTGCCCTATTCGCAGGTCAGGACGATGTATAGAGATTCGAACACGGACAGAAGCCTCCGTCCTGATCGTCCGGGACAGAAGCCTCCGTCCTGATCGTCCGGGACAGAAGCCTCCGTCCTGATTGTCCGGGTTAGATGACGACGTCGGGGTCGAGGGTTGTGGCGCTCTCGCGCATCTCGTGGGCAAGGGCGAGGTACGTCTCAAGGCGCGCCGGCGAAAACTGGCCCGCCTCGTGCTGCGCCAAGACCTCGCATCCAGGCTCGTGCGTATGGGTGCAGTCCCTGAAGCGGCAACCGCGCGCCGCGTCGGCAATCTCGGGGAAGACCTGCGCCAGGCCACGCTCGTGCCCCACCATGGGAAGGCTCCTCAGGCCCGGCTCATCCACGATGACGCCCGCATCGGGGAGCTTCACCATGCGACGGGCAACGGTGGTGTGCCTACCAGCGTCATCGCGCTCGCGCACGGCCCCGGTCTCAAGCGCCTCGCGCCCCAGAAGCGCATTCAGAAGCGTGGACTTGCCAGCGCCGGACTCGCCCAGCATGATGGCGATGGTGCCGGCCGGAACCACCCGGCGCACGCCGTCGTTTCCCCACTGCGCGCCGGCTGCCCCAGCAACCTCGGCAAGGGGCCCTTCGGACGCGTCCCCGCGCGAGGCCGTCACCGCAAGCGGCACGCCCTCGCCCAGAATCTCCTGCAGCAGCCGCAGGTCGGCCCCCAGCACCTCGGGCGTAGCGCGGTCAGCCTTGGTGAGCACCACGGCAATGTCAGCCCCGCAGTCGCGCGCGATCACCGCCGAGCGCGCGATGCGCTCGCACGAGATGACGTCATGCCCTAGCGCTTGCACCACCAGTACCACGTCCACGTTGGCAGCCAGCGTCTGACGCTCGCCGCGGGCACCGCCCTTCCAACGGGCGATGTCGCTCTCACGCGGAAGAATCTCTTGGATGAGGGCCATCTCATGTCCCTCGGGGACGCGCAGGCACACCCAGTCGCCCACCGCGACACGTGAGAAGTCGCCCTTGGTCAGCTGCGTGGCAAACTCCGCGCGCACCACGCCACGCGCGCACATGACGGCAGGAAAGCCGCGGTCAAGGCGCACCACGCAGCCCGGCGTCAGCTCGTCGACCGGCACCGCATCCTGCGTCGCCAGCCGCGCGCACGCGGCATCAAACGCCTCGCGCTGCGCCTCACTGGAACGGAGGTCCTCAAACGCAGGCAGGTCCGTCAAAGAGGAGAGCGCCGGCAGGGCCCGTTCGACCCTGTCGGCGCGACTCACTCGTCTCTTTGCAGAGCGCTTAGCCATGCGACCTTACTTGTCCTTCTCCACAGAGTGCATGATGACCTTGTAGATCTCCACGATGGGGATGATGGAGGCAGCCAGCGCCATGGAGATGCCGTAGTGGACCATGTCCAGCTCAGCGAAGTTGAAGAGGTTGGAGAGCGGCGTCTCGATGACGATATAGGTCAGCACCAGCGAGAGCGCGAAGGCGCCCCAAGCCCACACGTTCTGCGTGGGAAGCTTGAACACGGAGGAGCGGCGGCTACGCATGTTGAGCGAGTGGAACATCTCGACCATGGACAGCGTGAGGAACGCCATCGTCATGCCCTCAAGGCCGGCCTGCTCGTTGGCGGCAACCTCGGCGATGCTCACGCCAGCGTGGTTCACGCCGATGAAGTACGCGATCAGCGTCAGCGCGGCGATGACAAAGCCCTGGAAGAGCGTGTCGATGCCCATGCCGTTGGCGAAGATGCCGTCCTTGGAGTTGCGCGGGTTGCGCTGCATGATGTCGGGCTCGGCCTCCTCCATGCACATGGCCAGGGCCGGCAGGGAGTCGGTGATGAGGTTGATCCACAAGAGGTGCGTGGGCTCAAGGATGGTGAAGCCGATGAGCGACGCCACGAAGACCGAGATGACCTCAGCGAGGTTGGACGAAAGCAGGAACTGGATGGCCTTGCGGATGTTGTCGTAGATACGACGGCCTTCCTCGACGGCACCGATGATGGTGGCGAAGTTGTCGTCGGCGAGGACCATGTCGGCAACGCCCTTGGTGACGTCGGTGCCCGTGATGCCCATGCCCACGCCGATGTCGGCCTTCTTGATGGACGGGGCGTCGTTCACGCCGTCACCGGTCATGGCGACGACCATGCCCTTCTTCTTCCAGGTGTCGACGATGCGGGTCTTGTGCTCGGGCTGGACGCGGGCGTAGACGCCGATCTCCTCAATGCGGGTCGCGAACTCCTCGTCAGAGATGCGGTCGAGCTCGGCGCCGGTAATGGCCTGGTCGGCGGTGCGGACGATACCCAGCTCCTTGGCGATGGCCACGGCAGTGTCGATGTGGTCGCCGGTGATCATAACGACGCGCATGCCAGCCCCGTGGGCCTCCATGATGGCGTCCTTGACCTCAGGACGAACCGGGTCGATCATGCCGCAGAGGCCGATGAAGGTCATGTCCTGCTCGAGGTCTGCCGCCTCATAGCTGGCGGGAGCGGTCTTGCCATAGTTGATGCGGGCGGCAGCCATGACGCGCAGAGCGTCGTCGGCCATGGCCTTGTTCTGCTCCATGATCTTGGCGCGCAGCTCATCGGTCATGGGCACGTCGCCCTCGGAGGTGTGGAACTTGGTGCAGCGAGCGAGCACCACGTCCGGGCCACCCTTGGTGTGCTGGATGTAGTCCCCCACGGGCGAGAGGTTGACCACCGACATCATCTTGCGGCCGGAGTCAAACGGGGCCTCACCTACGCGCGGGTTGGCGGAGTCAAGATCGCCGGAGGCAAAGCCGAGCTTGGCGGCGTCGGCAACCAGCGCAGCCTCGGTGGGCTCGCCCACGGCCTCGCCGGTCACGGCATCCCACTTGGCGTCGGAGCACAGCGTCATGCAGCGCACCAAGCGGTCGATGTCCTCGGAGTAGTGGCGCACCACGGTCATCTTGTTCTGGGTGAGCGTGCCGGTCTTGTCGGAGCAAATGACCTGCGTGCAGCCCAGGGTCTCGACGGCATTCATCTTGCGGACGATGGCGTTACGCTTGCTCATCTTGGTGACGCCGATGGAAAGGGCGATGGTCACCACGGCGACGAGGCCCTCGGGGATGGCGGCGACGGCCAGCGAGACGGCCACCATGAAGGTGTTGAGCACCTGGTTCATGTCATTGAAGAAGGCAAGGCCACCGTGCTGGAACATGCCCACGAGGAACACGATGCCGCAGATGCCCACCACGAGCTTGGTCAGCACGCTGGAGAGCTCGTTGAGCTTGATCTGCAGCGGGGTGAGCTCGTCGGAGGCCTGCGCGATGGCGTCGGCAATCTTGCCCATCTCGGTCTTCATGCCGGTGGCGACCACGACGGCCTGGCCACGGCCATAAACCACGGTGGAGCCCATGTAGCACATGTTCTTGCGGTCGCCCAGAGGCACGTCGTCGTTGCCTGCGGGCAGGCCGAGGACCTTGGCGATCTTGTCGGCGGGCACGGACTCGCCGGTCAGCGCGCTCTCCTCGATCTTCATCGAAGCGCTCTCGATGATGCGGCAGTCAGCCGGCACGGCGTCGCCCGCCTCGAGCACCACGATGTCGCCGGGAACGAGCTCGGCGGACGGAACGGTGATCTGGCGGCCGTCACGGATGACCTTGGACTGGGCCGCACTCATCTCCTGCAGCGCCGCAAGGGCGTTCTCGGCCTGGTACTCCTGCACCACGCCGAGCACGGAGTTGAGGATAACCACGAACATGATGATGAACACGTCGGCGAAGTCAGCCTCGCCCTGGGCCATGCCCGTCACGGCCGAGATGACGGCCGCGATGATAAGCATGATGACCATCGGGTCAGCCATCATGGAGAAGAAGCGCTTCCACAGCGGATCCTTCTCGGCTTCCTTCAGCTTGTTGGGGCCATTTTGCTCAAGCCTCTGTGCCGCTTCTGCGGCGGTGATGCCTACAACGGCATCGGTCTTGACGTCGGCAAGCACATCGCTTGCCTCGACAAGGTACTCCCTCATCGCACTCCTCCTGGGTCTCAGTTAGCGTCGCGGCCAGACAGATTGATGCCCGATCATAATTCCCCAGGAGGGGCAAGGGCTCACCAAGGCTGCCATGTCAGACCGCCGGTACCTGACGGTACATGATAGCGCAACATGCAGGCGGACGGCCCCGCCAAGACGAGGCCGTCCGTGACAATCCCGTTTCTTACTTGGCGACTTCGCCAGAGGTCGGGTTGTAGGTGCTCTCGCCGCGCTTCTCGCCCATGACGTCAGCCTCGGAGAGGGTGACCCACTTGACGCCCTTGCGGGTCTCGTAGGCGTAGGCGAGGTGAATCATGCCGTCGGCCGCCTGCATGATGCAGGGGTACTCGTACTGCATGTTGTTGGCCTTGTTCTCGTCGCCCACATAGCCCTGGCCGCGCTCGATGTGGCGGATCAGCGGGAAGGTCTTGCCGCCGTCCTCGGAAAGGGCGATGCTGACCGGGCAGCGAAGGCCGGGCCACGCGCCACGGTTGGTGTAGCTCGCGGGAGCGCTGGAGTGGTTGTAGGTCACCGCGATGCGGCCACTCTTCAGCTTGATGGCGCAGATGCCGGAGTTGTTGTTGGGCAGCGGCGTGGGAACGGGCTCGGTCCAAGTGTCGCCGTAGTCAAACGACTCGCTGCGATAGATCCAGTCGGCCTCGCGGGAGCGCATGAACTCAACCAGGTGGCCGTCCTCAAGCTCGACGACGGTGGGATGCACGCGGCCGGACGAGTTAGGAACCATCACCTGACGCCAGGTCTTGCCCTCGTCGTCAGAGATCTGGAAGGCGGACGGGTCGCCGGCAAGTGCGTTGGCGCTGTCGGTGCACAGCCAGTTGCCATAGATCCAGCGGCCGTTGGAGAGGATCTGGATGGGCTGACGCGAGAAGGTGCCCTCCTCCGGGAAGATGATCTCGGGCTCGCTCCAGGTCAGGCCGTCGTCCGTGGAGACCTGACGCTTGACCTGCGCGGTGTACTGCATATTGTCCTTGCCCGGCTGACGGCCCTGCTGCGAGGTGTACATGCACCAGATCTCGCCGTTGGGCGCGAGGAACAGCGACGGGTTCTGGTCAGAGCGGTCGTCGTCGTGCGAGATGTACGTGGGCTCGCTCCACTGGTCGGAGCCCTTCTCCAGACGGGAGACAACCACGTTGATGTCGGTGTCGCCCTCATAGGTGCCAGCAAACCAGCAGCACAGGATGGTGCCCGCGGGGGTCTCCACCAGGCCGGGGCCGTGGGCCGTGGTCCAGGGACCGGGGTTGATGAAGGCCTCGGTGATCTTCATCTCGGAGTCGTAGTAGACCTGCCCGTCGGGGGTGAGCCTGTTCAGGGTCTTGATTGCCATGGTCTGTTCCTTCCTTTCGCTCTTTCTTGTCCTATCCTGTGCCTTTGTGGGCACACCATCTGGCGCAGCCGCCAGACCGTTACCTAACCGGGAGCTTCATGACCACCTTGCGGTAGTGATGGGGCTCGTCAACGTGCGAGATGGCCTTGTGGCCGTCGTGCGGAAACGCCGCCCAGAACATGCCCGCGGTCACGAGCATGTGATGCTCGCGGGAACCGTCCAGGCGCTCCTTGTCGGTGGCCTCGTCGTAGGCGATGGCGCTCGTCAGGTCGCCGTACTCCTGCCAAGCAATCTCCTCAGAGCCCTCAAGCACGAACTGCACGTCGATGAACTTACGATGCGCCTCGAAGGTGCCCTCGCCCAAGGGCGCGGTCTCGCCCTCCTGCACCAGGAGGAACCCTCCCTCAAACTCGTGCCTTCCCACCGCAAGGCCGCTGCCGTCGCCCATGGCGGCAAGCCCGTCCTCGAGGTGCGGCAGCAGAGCCGCGTAGTCACGCACGTGCTCGATGCTGTCAACGATCATCGATCTCTCCCCTCTCCGTACGTGTTCTATCCAAGACGCGTCAGGCTGCCGTCAGCCTCGCGCGCCCATCCCTTGACATAGCTCCAGCCCAGGGCGATGGCCCTGGGGTCAACGGCGTGCTCCAGGCGCTCGACGCCCACGAAGCGGTAGAGCGTCGGTGCACCCTCGTCCGCAGACTGCCACCCCTGCACGTTGAAGCGTCCCATGCGCTCGAAGCTGTCAGACGCGTATCCCGTGGGCGTCGTGGCATCAAAGCCCAGCTCACCGCAGTGGTTGTAGGCAAGCCAGTAGCTCACCGTCGGGGTCCAGAGGCACTCGTCAGAAGCCGTCAACGGCCAGATGCGACCCTTGGGCATGCCCATCGGGTCGGCAAGGCCCACAAACTGCACGAAGGGCATGCGGTAGTCGTAGGCAGCCTTGCGCTCCTCCCCTATCGCACGCAGCGGCGAGGCGGTTTCGCTCGAGGGCTCGAGGTCCTTGAGCACCGAGTTGCGACGGAACGCCAGAAGCATGGGCGCGCTCTGGTCCAGCGTGGTGAGGTAGCTCTGGTGCGGCCCGTTGAGCGCCACCACGCCGGCAAAGAGCTCGGGGTGCGCGCTGGCCAGCGCGTTGGATATCATCGAACCCATGGAGAAGCCCG
>DJXA01000079.1 GCA_002449555.1 Atopobiaceae bacterium UBA7016
AAGCGCTTGGTGAGGTTGAGGAACGGGATGCAGATGTCGATGGTGAGCGCCATGCCCGACAGGCACGGGTTGGGAATGCCCATGGTGAGGAAGAAGCCACCGGCAAGCGCCACCACCACGTAGGCCAGGTTGCCCAGGTTCATGAGGATGGGGCCCAGGATGTTGGAGTAGATGTTGGCCTGCTTGGCGGCCTCGAACAGCTCGTCATTCACCTCGTCGAACTGCTCCTGCATCTGCTGCTCGCGCGTGAAGACCTTGATGACCTTCTCGCCGTTCATGGCCTCCTCGGCAAAGCCCTCGGCGCGGCCGATGGCGTGCTGCTGCGCGAGGAAGAAGCGCGAGGAACGGCCGCCCATGAACTTGGTGAACCAGCCCATGAAGCCGACCATCACCAGCACCACGCAGGTCAGCGGGATGGAGTACCACAGCATGATGCCCGTGACCGAGACCATGGCGATGATCATGTTGAGCAAGTTGGGCAGCGCCACGCCGATGAGCTGACGCAAAGCGTCGACGTCGTTGGTGTAGTAGCTCATGACGTCGCCGCGCTTGTTCTGGTCGAAGAAGCGGATGGGCAGGTCTTCCATGTGGTCGAACATCTTGTTGCGCATCTTCATCAGGGTGCCCTGCGTCAGGAAGGCCCCCAGCTGGTTCTGCGCGATCTGCGCTGCGATGACGATCACGTACACGCCGATGAGCGACGTGACTATCTTCTGGATCTCGGGCTGCGCAGACGCCCAGTCACCGCTCTGCCAGAAGCGGCTGATGACGTCGATGGACTTCTGCAGAAAGACGCTCGGCAGCGTGGAGAGGGCCGCACCGATGACCACGCAAGCCAGCATGGCAACGAGCTGCACGGGATAGAACGAGAAGACGAGCTTGAGGGTGCCCTTCAGCACCGTCATGGGGTTAGATGCACGGCGGCCACGACTGCCCTTGCCAGGTACGCCCTCGTTGTTCTGGGCACCGCCAGGAGCCGGAGCGTCCTTCAGACGCGACGGGTCGGAAAGGATAGTGCCGATGGCGCTCTTGGGTGCCGCAGTCTTCACGGTTTGCTTAGCCACGCAGATCACCCCCTTCCATGGATTCGCCTCGCAAGGCGGTATTCGCCATCTTCGAGCTTGCGCTCTTGGAAACGCGCTCGGGCTCCTGCTTGCGCGTGTGCTCGGCGGGAACCACCGTCACGTTTTCGCGCGCCGCAGCGATATCGTCGGCGGCAACGTTGGCCGCACGGTCCTCCACCGGGGCGCCGATGCCGCTCACCGGGTCGGTCACTTCCTGGCCGGCCAGCGCCTCGTCGTGGCTCGCCTTGTTCTGCGTGAGGTAGACCTCGCGGTAGATGTCGGAGGTCTTGAGCAGCTCGGCGTGGGTGCCCACGGCCGAGATGCCGCCGTCGTCCATCACGATGATGCGGTCGGCATCCTCAACGGAGCCAGTACGCTGCGCGATGATGATCTTGGTGGTCTCGGGGATGAAGCTCTTGAAGCCAGCGCGGATGAGCTTGTCGGTCTTGGTGTCAACGGCGCTGGTGGAGTCGTCCAGGATGAGGATCTTGGGCTTCTTCAGCAGAGCGCGGGCAATGCACAGACGCTGCTTCTGGCCGCCAGACACGTTGGAGCCGCCCTGCTCGATGTAGGTATCGTATCCGTCGGGGAAGGTCTGGATGAACTCGTCTGCCTGCGCAAGCTTGCACGCCTCGACGAGCTCCTCGTCGGTGGCGTTCTCGTCGCCCCAACGCAGGTTGTCCTTGATGGTTCCGGAGAAGAGGACGTTGCGCTGCAGCACCACGGCCACCTCGTTGCGCAGGACGTCCATGTCGTAGTCGCGCACGTCCACGCCGCCCACGCGCACGGTGCCTTCCGTGGCGTCGTACAGGCGGCTGATGAGCTGGATGAGGGTGGACTTGGACGAGCCCGTACCGCCGATGACGCCAATGACCTCGCCGCTCTTGATGTGCAGGTCCACGTCGCGCAGGGCAAAGCGGCCCGACTCGGGGTGATACGCAAAGCTGACGTTATCGAAGTCAACGGAGCCGTCCGCAACCTCCATCACCGGGTTCTCCGGGTTGGCGAGGTCGGGCTTCTCAAGCAGCACCTCGCAGATACGGCGCGCGCTCTCCTCCGCCATGGTGATCATGACGAAGATCATCGAGAGCATGTTGAGGCTCATCAGCATGGAGAAGCCGTAGGTGATGAGGGCGCTCATGTTGCCCACCTGCATAGCGGTGCCGGCCGTGGTGATGATGCGCTTGGAGGCGAAGTAGACCACGGAGGCGTAGATGGTGTCCACGGCGAACGTCATGATGGGCTGGTTCCAGGCAAGGATGCGCTCGGCGCCCCAGAAGTCCTGGAAGACCTCGCCCGACGCCTTCTCAAACTTCTGCTTCTCGTAGGCCTCACGCACGAAGCTCTTCACCACGCGGATGCCCGAGACGTTCTCTTCCACGCTCTCGTTCAGGCGGTCGTACTTCTTGAAGATGCGGCGGAAGATGGGCATGACGGTACGCGCGATGCCGATGAGCGCGAAGCCCAGGAAGAAGCCAACCACCACGTAGAGCGCGGCCATCGGGCCGCCCGAGATGAAGGCCATCGTGGCGGCGAACACGATCATGAGCGGGCTGCGCACCGCAGAGCGGATGATCTGCATGTAGGCCATCTGCACGTTCTGCGTGTCGGTGGTAAGGCGCGTGACCAGCGAGTTGGTGCTGAAGCGATCGATGTTCGAGAAGCTGAACGTCTGGATGGCCGCGAACATGTCGTGACGCAGGTTACGTGCAAAGCCCGTAGAGGCCACCGAGCAGGCGATGCCCGCGATGGTGCCGCACGCCAGGCTGATCAGGGCCAGCACGGCCAGAATTGCGCCGTAACGAGCGATGGTGCCCATGTCGACACCAGCGTTGAGCTCGTTGATGAGGTGCGACGTAATAAACGGGATGGTGCACTCAATGATCACCTCTCCCGCTACAAAGATGGGCGCGATGAGCGAGTTCTTTTTGTTCTCGCGAATGCTCCCGCCAAGGGTCTTGAAGA
>DJXA01000034.1:0-4646 GCA_002449555.1 Atopobiaceae bacterium UBA7016
CTTCGTGGCGATGCTCGCCATGCCGTCAGGGAAGCGCTCGGGGTCGGGCGTGGTCCAGTCGCCCACCAACGTATAGCCGTCGTCCACCTGGAACACGGCCTTGCAGGGATGAAGGTCGCGGCCCGCAAACAGCTGCGCCGTTCCCTCCAGATCAGCCAGAAGCTTGTCCTGGCTGATGTCACCGTAGTGGCGATACCAACTGGAGTAGCCCACCAGCGCCGGCGCCGGGCGCGCCTCCACGCCCATGAGGGACGCATAGCACGAGAAGGCGCTGTTCACGGTGCCCTCGGTCACCGCAAAGAAGATGAGCTCCACCGTCTCGCCCGGCTGCACCGTACGGGCCGGCGGCTCCTTCTCAAGCTTGAGGGCGTTGCCGCGCGCAGACTCGCGCACCACGGTATAGCCCGAGTCCTCGTTGAGCGAGCCCACCATCAGCGTATCGATGCCGTAGCGCAGATAGCCATAGCCCACGCCGTGCTGGCTGCCGGGCATGCCCGACTGCGGGACGAAGCGGTAGTCGCCCGAGTTGTCGAGCACCCAGCGGTTGACGAGCGGGGTGGGAACGCCCCGCAGGCCACGGATGCGCGCCAGCGGATGGCGCTCGACGGAGTCGGTCCACGAGTTGTAGCCGTTCAGGTAGATGGCGTCGGCGCCCAGCACATCCACACCCAGCAGCGTGACCGAGATGGACGTGACGTCCACGGGCGTGGTGGGGCAGATGGTGGCGCGCTTCGTCATGAAGCCCTCGCCCTCTTGGCGCTTCACAACCAAGCCCAGCTCGCGGGCGTATTCCGCCGGTCGAGCGACACCCCGCTCGTCGATCGTCACGCGCCGCGCGCTTGCCCCGTCGGCAAGCGCATAGCGAATGGACCAAGAGGTCGATACTGGTCTCATGACTTCCCCTACTCCTCGGTCTTTCCCGTCACGGCCTCGCTGTGTGCCGTGATGACCTTCAGGACACCACCCTCGTTATAGCGCAGGAACACCATGCCGCCGAGCAGGCAGAAGATGGTGGCCACCAGAGCCGTGACACGATACCCCATGCCACCGGTACCGATGGTGGCAATAGAGGAGAAAAGGATCATGGCGAGCGACTGGCCGAGCGTCATCGAGAAGGTGCGGGCCGCATAGAACATGCCCTCGCGGTTCTCGCCCGTCTCCACGGCATCGTACTCGGCAATGTCGGCAAGGACTGCCTGCGGAAGGATGCCCAGGATGGCCATGGGAACAGCGGCGAGCACGGCCACAGCTCCGCCCCACGCAAGCGCGGGAATGCCAAACATGCCGCACACCGTAGTAACCGCAAAGGCAACGCAGAAGAAGAAGAACGCGAAGCTCACCAAGCACTTCTTGCCCAGCCTCTTTGCCAGCATGTTCACAGGAGCGTAGAAGAGGAGGCTGATGACCGTCATGCCAGCGAAAAGCACAAAGTTCATGGACTCGTCAAGCCCCATCAGGCTCGTGACATAGAAGGGCATGCCCGTCTGGAACATGGTGATGGCAACCCAGTACAGGATGTCGGAGACCTCGAAGACCTGGAACTCCTTGTTGGCGAAGGTCTTCATGACCGAAGCGCCCATCGGGGTGGTGGAAGGCTCGGTCTCGGCGTAGGTGTTCTCGTCGATGGTGTAGGCAGGCACGAGCATGCACAGGACGGCGACGGCAGCAAGGATGGCGATGGTGATGCGGTAGGCGTTGGCAATGCCAAACATCCCCTCAAAGACACCCGCAATGGTGGGCACGAGGTAGGCAAAAGCGGTTCCCAAGAAGTAGGTGACCGAGATGAACGTGGAAAGGTTGACGCGGAGCTCCTGCGTACGGCCGAGCTCAGGGATGAGTGCATTGAACGGCGTGCAGTACAGCGAGAGCGTCACGTAGAAGAGCACGAGGCACACGAGCAGGGCAACGTTGTTGAAGGCCTCGGTGCCCAGGCCCGGAAGGGTAAAGACGACAACTGTCATAACGCCAAACGGGACAGCAAACCAGCGCATGAACGGGATGCGGCGGCCCAGCGGGTGGTTGAGGGAGTCGGAGCGGCTTGCGATGAACGGATCGATGAAGCCGTCCACCAGGCGGCAGAACGCCGTGATGAGGCCGATAACTGTCATGCCCGCAAAGACGATGCCCTGCGTGATGAAGAGCGGCATGCCGGCGGCGATGGTCTCCTCGCTCGGCATGTAGAAGTACAACAGCCAGTTGCTGACCACGCCCGAGAGCAGCGCCCAGCCCAGCTGTCCGATCGCGAAGTTACGCAGGATCCTTCCGTCTGCGAGCTTCTTCTCCATGTTCTTCCTTCCTTTCCTTTCTTGGCCCTCGGCCTTACGCTCCTACGCGGAGCGAGCGAATCGCCATGTCAACAATGCATTGGAGCTCGGCCGCGCCGCGCGTGGTCGAGAAGTCGTCAGAGGGAATGACTTCGCCGCGCATGAGCTTGGTGGCAATGCCCATCAGCGCATGTGCGACCGCCCGGTAGAACACCGGAAACTCCACCGCGCGGGCGATGGAGCCGTCCTGCCTGCCCATGAGGTAGGCGTCCTCGAACACAAAGTAGAAGGAGTCGACCTTCTCGGTATAGCGCGCGAGCGCCTGGTCGTCGGGGCGCTCAGCCAGAAGCAGGTGGTCGAACTCGTCCAGGAAGCTGACGAAGCCGGCGTGGTAGACGTACGTGGCGCAGTACTCGCCAAAGAGCGCCTCCAGGCGGTCGGCGCCGCACATCGCGAGGAAGTCGTCCGACTCGACCAGCGTAACGATGCTTTGGTTGAAGCGCTCCCACATGAGCGTTGCCGCGGCCACCGCGATGCCCGTCTTGGTTGAGAAGTGCCGGTACAGTGTGGCCACGCCCACCTTAGCCGCCTCGGCGATGTCGGTCATCTTGACGTTTGCGATGCCGTACTCCAGGAAGAGGGCCGCAGCACACGAGATGGCGCGCGCGTCAGAGCCGTCGGTTGCCACAAGGGCGGCGTCGTCCATGCTGACCAATGGGCTGCCACTCTGTTCCACTTGACGCCACCTCCTTACGGTGATAGTCTGACTATCAACTGATAGGCAGACTATCACCGCACACGCAACACGTCAAGGAGGATTCGCCATGGCTTCCACGAACGACCGCGCACGGAGCGCCTTCGGCAACCAGCAGGACGAGGCAACCTACAAGAAGGCCGTCAAGGGCAAGGAGAAGTTCCTGAAGAAGTTTGGCGACGACACCAACGCCGTCTACCACCTGGCCAGCGCTGACGTGCCCGTCATTGGCGAGGCGCTGGGTGTGCGCAACCTGGTCATGGGCACCGCGCCGCTCGATCTTGCCGCCGACGCGGCGGGCGCGCCTGTGCCCACGCCCACGCCGCGCACCGTGGACGGCGCCAACGGTGCGCCAGTCATCGTGGGCAACATCCGCATGGGCTTTGGCCACTACCGCATCTCGATGGCCATGGCCTCCGCCGCCCACGCCATGGGCTACACCCCCTACTGGCTTGACCTCGCCTCCTTCAGCGAGACCACAGGCAGCAAGGTCATCGCCTACCAGAACGACCTGTACTCCCTGGGCTCGCGCCTCTCGCAAAAGGTGGGCCTCTTCAATCGCCTGTACTGGGAGCCGCTCAACTCCGAGGGCTTCCGCCAGCTCTCCTACAACGCCGGCGACCAGAAGAACGCCGAGCTCTGCGTGCCGCTCTTCCGCGACATTCCCGTTGACACGCCGTATGTGGGCACGCACGTGTGGCCTGCGCAGGCGGCCGTTCACGCCGGCATGACACACGTGGTCAACGCCATTCCGGACAACTGGCCTATGGCGCTGCACCTTGCCGAGGGCTCCATCCACACCGTGCAGACCCCCAGCGCCTACCTGGGCTATCACCAGCTGCGCGGCATGGACAAGAAGCGCCAGCTCAACACCATGCCCTTGGACAGCATCGTCTATACCGGCCACTATATTGACCACGAACTGGTGGCCAACATCGGCCATGACTGCGAGATGCGCCGCAAGCGCCTCTTGGGCGGCGGCCCCATCCGCTACCTCATCAGCGTGGGCGGTGCCGGCGCTCAGCAGGAGCTATTTGCCGCCATCATCGAGCGCCTCATCCCCTATGTGAAGACCGACCAGGCGACGCTCCTTATCAACGTGGGCGACCATCGTGGCGTCTGGGAGGGACTAGAGAAGAGTGTCGAGGGGCTGGCCGCCATGGCCGAGCGCCACTTTGACAACTTTGCCGAGGTCGCGGCGCTGGCCGATGGCGCTCTGGACGGCGAGCTGACCGGCATCCACGCCTTCTGCGATAGCGACATCTTCAGCGCGGTGTACTCTTCCAACCTGCTGATGCGCTGCTCGGACGTGCTGGTCACCAAGCCGAGCGAGTTCAGCTTCTACCCCGTGCCCAAGCTGATGATCCACCGCGTGGGCGGCCACGAGGCGTGGGGCGCCATCCGCGCCGCCGAGGTGGGCGACGGCACCTACGAGATCGACGACACCGACGAGGTGCTCGCCATGATTGACGCGTTCCAGCTTGACCGCGAGCTGGTGGCCTTCATGTGCGACAACATCGAGGTGGCCAACGCCGCCGGCATCTACGACGGCGCCTACAAGGTGATCGACCTCGCCGTCAACGGCATCAATTAATACGTGATTGAACCAGAAGGGTCGGACCCTCGTG
>DJXA01000034.1:4738-7355 GCA_002449555.1 Atopobiaceae bacterium UBA7016
CACGAGGGTCCGACCCTTCTGGTTCGCTTTTGGGTGCGGCTAAATGCGGCGAAGGAAGAGGCCGCTTCGGGGCTTGGGCGCAAACCACGTTGACTTGGGCGGCATCAGAAGGCCCGCGTCAGAGACACGCATGAGCTCCTCCACCGAGGTGGGGAACATCGAGAAGGCCACGCCCTGCTCCCCCGCCAGGCGCTCGAGCTCGGCCGGGCCGTCGACGCCGCTCACAAACTGGATGCGTGCGTCCGAGGTCGGGTCCTGGATGCCCAAGATAGGAGCCAGCACGCGGCTCTGCAGCAGCGACACGTCCAATGCCGCCGTCGGGTCATCCGCCGCGTCGGGCACATCCGTGAAGCGCAGCGAACGCCACGACCCGAAGGCATACAGGCCAACCGTTCCCTGCTCAGAGGGGGTGATGGCCTCAGACGTGGGCTCCCCCACCTCAAGGCCGGCGCCTTCAAGCGCAGCAATAAGGTCCTGCTCAGAGAGGTCGTGGGTGTCAGCGACCACGCGGTTGTAGGCAAACACCTGCATCGCGCTCGCCGGATAGAGCAGCGCCAGGAACGCGTCGCGCGGGCCATGCTCGCCACGCTCGCGCGCCTCAAGGCAGATGCGCGCGGAGGCCTCGGCACGGTGGTGCCCGTCGGCCACGTAGGCGCAGGGCACGTGCTTGAACGTCTCGCAGATGGCCTCGACGGCCGCCTCACGCGAGAGGCGCCACACCGTGTGGCGCACACCGTCCTCGTCCTCAAAGTCGTACAGCGGCTCGCCGGTGCAGGCAAGCCCAACCAGAAGGTCAATCGCCGGCTGGTCGGGGTAGATGAGCAGCGACGGGCTGGTCTGCGCCGTCACGGTCTCCATGTGGCGCTTGCGGTCCGCCACCTTCTCCTCGCGCACCTGCTCGTGGCGACGCGCGGTCCCGTCAAGGTAGTCATCCACCGAGACGGCAGCCATAATGCCCATCTGGGCACGGCCGTTCTGCACCATGCGGTACGCAAACAGGCAGGGACGCTCCTCTTTCAGCAGCGTCCCGTCCTTCACGCGCGCGTCCAGCAGCTGGACGGCGTGTTGGTAGACCTCAGGTGCGTAAGGGTCCTGCTCCGGTCCAAACGCCGTCTCGGGACGGTCGATGGCCATGAACGAATCGGGATGCTCGGCAACGTAGGCACGTGCCTGGGCATCGTCAAAGACGTCATAGGGAGGGGCAGAAAACCGCCCCGCGCGCTCGGGCACGGGGCGGAAGCAGTTGATAGGCTCGACGCGCATGCGCGAATCCTCTCGTCGTGGCTTTTTAGATGACTCCGCTACTTGCGCAGGGCGCGGACGCGGATGACGCCGTCGATGGCAGACAGGCGCTTGACCGCATCGTCATCAAAATCGCCACTAATGTCAATGAGCGAATACGCAACGTTGCCGCGGCTCTTGTCGGACATGTTGTCGATGTTGACGCCCTCGTTGGAGATGAGGCCCGTGATCTGGCCAATCATCGTGGGGATGTTCTTGTGGAAGATGCACAGGCGCAGGTCCGTGGCGAGCGGGCCGAAGTCCACCGGCTCGAAGTTGACGGAGTTCTCGATGTTGCCGTCAAGCAGGTAGCTGCGCAGCTGGCGGGCGGCCATGATGGCGCAGTTGTCCTCGGCCTCCTTCGTGGAGGCGCCCAAGTGCGGGGTCACCACGGCGTGCTTCATCTGGGTGGTCACCGAGTTGGCGAAGTCCGTCATGTAGCGGCGCACGTGGCCGGTCTGCAGGGCCTCGGTCAGCGCGATCTCGTCAACGAGCGCGTCGCGGGCGTAGTTAAGCAGCACGACGCCGTCCTTCATGGCGGCAATCTCGTCGCGGCCGATCATGCCCTTGGTCTTGTCGTTGGCCGGCACGTGGATGGTGATGTAGTCGCAGTTAGCCCAGATGTCAGCCAGGTTGTTGACGTGGCGGACGTGGCGGTCGAGGCTCCAGGCGTACTTGATGGACAGGAACGGGTCGTAGCCGTAGACGTGCATGCCCAGGCTGCGGCCGGCGTTGGCAACCATCGCGCCGATGGCGCCCAGGCCGATGACGCCGAGGTTCTTGCCCGCAAGCTCACTGCCGGCGAAGTCCTTCTTGGCCTTCTCGGCCTGCTTGCCCACGTTGGGGTCGTCGGAGTTCTCCTCGACCCACTCGATGCCGCCCACGATGTCGCGCGCCGCGAGCAGAAGGCCAGAGATGACCATCTCCTTGACGGCGTTGGCGTTGGCGCCAGGGGTGTTGAAGACCACGATGCCGTGCTCGGCGCAGCGCTCGATGGGGATGTTGTTGACGCCGGCGCCGGCGCGGGCGATGGCCAGAAGGTCGCGCGGCAGGTCAACCTCGTGGAGGCTGGCCGAGCGCACCATGATGGCGTCGGTGCCCTTCAGCTGGTCGGACAGGGTGAAGCCCTCGCCCAGCTCGTCGGTGCCCACCTTGGCGATGTTGTTCAAGCAATGTACCTGGTACATGTTGGTAGCTCCTTACGCAGCCCGATTCCCCATGAGGGACGGGCCCCAATGGGGAAACCGGGAAGTGGTTCGTGCTAGTGCTTTGCCTCGAAGTCCTTCATGAAGGCAACGAGCGTCTCGACGCCCTCGACGGGCATCGCGTTGTAGAT
>DJXA01000034.1:7440-8318 GCA_002449555.1 Atopobiaceae bacterium UBA7016
CTGGCGCGCATGCCGCCCACCGAGCGGTGGCCCTTGAGGTTCTCAAGGCCGGCGGCCTGCGAGGCCTTGACGAACTCGGCGTCGAGGTCGGCGTCGCCGGTGACGAACGGAACGTTCATGAGCGAGCGGTCCTCGGGGCGGACGGTGCCCTTGAAGAGCGTGGACTCGTCCAGGAAGTCGTAGAGGACCTTGGCCTTGGCCTGGTTAATCTTGGCCATCTCGGCCAGACCGCCCTTGCCCAGCAGCCACTTGAAGACCTTGCCGCACACGTAGATGGCCCAGCAGTTGGGCGTGTTGTACATGCTGCCGGCATCGGCCTGCGTGCGCCAGTTGAGCATGGTGGGGCAGCCGTCAACGGGACCCTCGGGGATGAGGTCCTCGCGAATGACGCTGATGACCAGGCCGGCGGGGCCGACGTTCTTCTGGACGCCGCCGTAGATGACGCCGTACTTCTCGACGTCGTGCGGCTGGGAGAGGAACATCGAGCTCACGTCAGAGACGAGGATCTTGCCCTTGGTGTTGGGAAGCTCGTGGTAGACGGTGCCGTAGATGGTATTGTTCTCGCAGATGTAGACGTAGTCGGCGTCGTCGCGAATGGCGAGGTCAGAGCAGTCGGGGATGTAGGAGAAGGTCTCGTCCGCGCTGGAGGCGACAGCCTGCGCGTCGATGAAGCGCGCAGCCTCCTGGTAGGCCTTCTTGGCCCACATGCCGGTGAGGATGTAGTCGGCCTTGCCGTGAGCGCCGGGGAGCGCGCACAGGTTGAGGGGCACGGCGGCAAACTGCTGGGAAGCGCCGCCCTGCAGGAAGAGCACCTTGTAGTTCTCGGGGATACCCATGAGGGTGCGCAGGTCGGCCTCGGCCTCGTCGATGATCTGCTG
>DJXA01000034.1:8402-8990 GCA_002449555.1 Atopobiaceae bacterium UBA7016
ACATCTTGGAGCGGTGGCTCATCTCCATGACGGACATGCCGCAGCCACGGTAGTCGAGCATTTCGTCGGCGCACTCGCGCAGGACGTCCTCAGGAAGCACGGCGGGGCCGGCGGAAAAGTTGTAGACGCGAGACATGCTGCCTCCTTTTTCGGTGAGAGGTATCTTTCGACGGGTGAATGATAGCCGAGAGATGGCGCATTCACATAAATCCCTATCGCTACGTTGCAGGGTGGAAACACGCGTGAGGTGCCGCCGAGCGCTACCATGGATGAAAAACGGACAAAGGAGCACGTATGATCACGCGTCACGGCGCTGATGTGGCAGACCGCCGCTGCGTCATTTTCGACTTTGATGGCACCGTTGCCGACACCAAGCCGGCCATCGTGCGCACCGCAACCACGGTGCTTTTAGGCTGGGGCATCCCAGCCGACGAGG
Source organism: Atopobiaceae bacterium UBA7016 (assembly GCA_002449555.1). Classification (GTDB taxonomy): domain Bacteria; phylum Actinomycetota; class Coriobacteriia; order Coriobacteriales; family Atopobiaceae; genus UBA1367. Next base: position 8,839 of record DJXA01000034.1, read on the forward strand.
TCGCTGCCAAGGTGGGCGAGCTCATAGGGCCGCCCTTCCCCCAGGCCTTCAGCATGGTGTTTGGCGTGAGCGCAGACGACGCCGCCGAGATCACCCGCCGCTACCGCGAGATCTACTTCCAGATTGGCGAGGAGGCGTGGCCGTTCTTTCCT
>DJXA01000034.1:9076-10801 GCA_002449555.1 Atopobiaceae bacterium UBA7016
GCATCGCCGACGTGCTGCAGCATCTGCGCAAGGCCGGGAAGAAGACCTGCGTCGCCTCGTCAAAGCTGCACACGCTCATCCTGCGCGGCGTAGCGGACAACGGTGCCGCGGAGCTCTTTGACGCGCTCGTGGGAAACCAAGAGGGCGTGGTGGACACCAAGGAGGAGGCCATCCGTGCGGCCATCGCTGCCGCAGGATGCTCGCCCGACGAGGCCGTGATGGTGGGAGACCGCTTCCACGACGTGGAAGGTGCAGCGGCGGTGGGGATTCCCTGCGTGGGCGTGCTTTTTGGAGGAACCGGTACGCGCGAAGAGCTGGCCGGCGCCGGAGCCGTGGCGGTAGTTGACACCACCGAGGAGCTTGAGGCCGTGTTGCTTGGCGAGCTTTCGGACCTTGGCTGAGGTTGCGCTACCATAGCCTGACACCATCTGCGGCGCCGCGCCGCCTTACGTAAGGAGTTCGCATGGACGAGCGTCCAAACTATGGCAACTGGGTACCCGCGCCCATGATCAAGGCCCTGTGGGGCACCACGGCCGTTGTCGGCGTGGCCTCCGTCGTGCTTGCCGCGCGCGAGGCGACCCGTGCGCTGGGCATTGCCTGTGCCGGCATTACATGTGCCGCTGCAGGCATGAGCGCCTACATGAGCGCCTGCCGCCGCGAGTTTGACTTTGAGGGCGGGGCGCTCATGGGACAGATTCACCAGATTGTGGTGGACCACCTCCCGTGGAACGGGCAGGGAACGCTCCTTGACGTGGGATGCGGGGCCGGCGCGCTCACCATTCGCTGCGCCAAGGCCTTCCCCCAGGCGCAGGTGCACGGCGTGGACATGTGGGGCGCCAACTGGGCGTACTCCCGCGAGCAGTGCGAGCGCAACGCCCAGATCGAGGGCGTGGGAGAGCGCGCCACGTTCTCGCGCGGCAACGCCGAGTCCCTCCCCTTCGCGAGCGAGTCGTTTGACGCCGTGGTGAGCAACTTCGTCTACCACGAGGTTTCGTCCGAGCCCGACAAGCACGCCCTTATCCGCGAGTCGCTGCGCGTGCTGAAACCGGGCGGCGCGTTTGCCCTGCATGACCTGATGTGCCAGAGCTCGATGTATGGCGACATGGAGGCCTTCTGCGAAGAGCTTCGCCGTGACGGCATCTCCGAGGTGCACTTTGAACCCAACACCGAGGACGCGCCGTTCGTGCCCACCTACGTGAAGGCTCCCTGGATGATCAGCGGCGCCGGCCTCCTCTGGGGCCGCAAGTAGCTCACCGAAAGAAGAGCGCTCCACTACGAGCCCTCGGATGTCGCATACGCGGCATGTTGACCACACATGCGACACCCGAGGGCCGCTTTCTGTCGCAAACGCGGCATACGTGCCACCATTGCGGCAAATGACGCACGTGAAGCGTCGCAAACGCGGCAAATTGACCACACATGCGACATCAGAAGGCCGTTTTCTGTCGGAAACGCGGCAAGCCCGCCACATATGCAACAGAAAACGTGCGGCCTGTCTAAAGATGAGTCAAGCGAAGTGGAACCCGGAGCTGGAAGAGACGTTAGCAGGCCCGGCTTGGTCTCATTGAGCTCTGCCCGCAGCCGACGGGCCAAACCTCACCCCTTGACTCATCTTTAGAAGCAGGACAGGCACCGTAGTTCGGATTTATGCAAATCCGAACTACGGTGCCTGTCCCATTTGTACGGGTGGCGGTAGAATGTGGTTAAAAAGTTGCAATTATCATC
>DJXA01000133.1 GCA_002449555.1 Atopobiaceae bacterium UBA7016
AACGTGACCTCGCCCACAAAGCGCGTCGCGTCCTCGGTCATCATGACGCGCACGTCGCAGCCGGCCTTCTGCAGGCCGCGCAGCACCTCGCACGCCTTGTACACGGCAATGCCGCCTGAAACGCCCAGCAACACCTTCCGTGCGGCAGACTCGCTCATGCGCCCACCTCCAAAACCACAAGCATGCGGTGGCAGTACGGGCACTCGGTAATGCGCGGTCCCTTCTGGAGCTTCTGGAAGATGGCCGGCTGTAGCTTGACGCGGCAGGTGCTGGGCACGTTGGAGCTGAGCGACTCCACGGCCAGGCCACCGAAGCGCTTCACGGCGCCGTCGTAGGCCTTAACGACCTCCACGGGCAGCGCATTGACCAGCTGGGCGCGCTCCTGCTCAAGCACGTGCACCTGCGCCTGCAGGTCAGACGTGCTCTGCTCAAACGACTCGGTCTGTGCCTGTTCCTCCTCAAGGAGCTTCTGGCCCAACTCGCGCGCGTTGCGCTCTGCCTTCTGCAGCCGCTCAAGCCGCTCTTCCATCTCGAGGCGCGTGTACTCAAGCTTCTCCTGACGCTTGGCCAAAGCCGTGAGCTGCGTCTCGAGGTCCTGAATCTGGCGATAGCCCTGAATGCGGTCGTTGACCTGCGAACGCACCTCGGCGGTCAGGCCCACAATCTTGGCGTGGTCGGCCTCGTTGTCGGCGATGTCGGTCTCGGCGTCCTTGCGCTGGCCGACGATCTGCTTCAGCTGGCTCGCGAGCTTCTTCTTGGCAAGTGCGATGGCGCGCAGCTTCTCTTGCTGCGGCATGGCCGACAGCGTCTTGCGCAGACGCATGAGCTGCAGGTCAACCTCTTGGAGCCTCAGCAGGTTACTGGCATCTGACATGTCTTCCCCCTTATCACTTACGCTGCGACAAGCCGCAACAGCGCATCAGCAAAGCGCATCAAATCTTCTTCGTTCACCCGCTCGTCGAAGCTCACGCGCAGCGAATTGAAGGCCTCGTTGCGCGGAATGCCCATGGCAAGCAGCACGTGGCTGGGGTCAAGGCTTCCGCTTGAGCAGGCGGACCCAGCCGACACCTCAAAGCCGGCCTCGTCGAGCTTGAGGACCATCGTCTCGGAGTCGAGCTTGTCCGCCAGAAGCGACACAAGCCCCGGCAGGCGACCCTGGCCGTATGCGGTGTCAACCGTTGCGTGGATGCCCGTACCCGGCGCACAGAGGCGGTCCTGCAGCGCCTGCGCACGTGCCGCCACCAGGCGCGCATTGCTCTGAAGCGACGCGGTGCATGCCACTGCGGCCGCGGCAAACGCGAGTGCCCCACGCACGTCCTGCGTGCCGGCGCGTCGGCCCTGCTCCTGTCCGCCGCCAAAGCTCTGCGGGCGAAGCGGCACGCGGTTGCGCACGGCCAGCGCACCCACGCCCACTGGCCCGCCGATCTTGTGGGCTGCGATGCTCACGGCGTCCACGTCGGCAAGCTCAAGCGCGATGCGCCCAAACGCCTGCACCGCGTCGGTGTGCATGAGCGCCCCCGCCTTGTGGGCCACCTTCGCGATGGCGCCGATTGGCTGCACGATGCCCGTCTCGTTGTTGGCGCTCATCACTGAGACCAGGGCCACGTCAGGCCCCATGAGCGGCTGAACCGCCTCGGCCGTCACCACGCCCTCGCGATTGGCGGGCGCAAGCACCACCTCAAAGCCGCGGTCGCGCAGGCTGGGCGCCACGTCAAGCACGGAGTCGTGTTCGATGGCAGAGAGCACCACGCGCGTCCGGCGGCGGTCGCGCCCGCGCGCGCCTTCGGCAAGGCCCCACAGCGCGAGGTTGTTGGACTCCGTGCCGCCTGACGTGAACGTGACGTCAGAAGGACGGAAGCGTCCGCCCAGGCAGCGCGCTAGGTCGGTCCGTACGCCGTCAAGCGCCCGTGCGGCAAGGCGTCCCATCGTGTGCAGCGAGTTGGGGTTGGCACCTGCGTACGGAGCCTCCTCATAGGCCGTTTCCGCGGCGCGAGCCACCTCCGCGAGCGGAGCCGACGCAGCGTAGTCAAGATACAGGCGATCGGACGCCATGCTAGCGCCTCCGCTCGAGGCCCTTGCGGCCCAGCTCGCGCAGGCGGTCAACCATGGCACCGTGGTCAGGCGCGTTGAAGACGCAGCTACCGGCAACGATAACGTTGGCGCCGGCGGCCACCACCTGCTCGATGTTGGCCTCGTTGATACCGCCGTCAATCTCGATGAGCGGCTCGACGCCGCGCTCGAAGCACAGGGCCTGCAGCTGGCGCAGCTTGCGGTAGGCCGTCTCGATGAACTTCTGGCCGCCAAACCCGGGGTTCACCGACATGATGAGCACCATGTCGACGTCCTCGATGATGGAGTCGAGCGACACGACCGGCGTCGCGGGGTTCAGCACCACACCCGCGCGGGCGCCCGCGTCCTTGATGGCGTAGAGCGTGCGATGCGCGTGGCGTGCGGCCTCCATGTGGAAGGTGACGATGTCAGCGCCGGCCTTTGCGTAGCGCGCAGCCTCGGCGTCCGGGTTGTCGATCATGAGGTGCACATCAAGGGGAACGTCGGTCGCGGATGCAATCTGCGAGATGATGCCCGGTCCAAACGAAAGGTTGGGAACGAACGTGCCGTCCATGACGTCACAGTGGATGAAGTCGGCGTTGGCGATACTGGCAACCTCATCGCCGAGGTGCAGAAAATCGGCGCCAAGTACGGACGGCGCGATCAACACATCTTCTTGCATGGGCATCTCTCCCCTATTCTGTTAGCGAAGCATTTGATGTAGGACCATGGTAGCAAAGCGCGGGCACAGCCCCGTGCTCGGGCGCAAAACGCCATAGGTCCTGCTACTGCTCCATTCCGTAAAACTCTTCGTGCGGACGGCGGCCCAGAAGGCCGTCGATGGCCTGCTCGAGTGGCTGCGCCTCGTAGAGCACGGCGTGCACCGCGTCGGTGATGGGCGCCTCCACGCCCCGCAAGTGCGCGAGCTCCCACACCGAAAGCGCTGCCTGCGCGCCCTCGACCACCATCCCGGTTCTCCGCTCGTACGCCTCAAGCGTCTCGCCCGCGGCAAAGGCCATACCAAAGGCGCGGTTGCGCGAATGGCGCGAGGTACAGGTGACGACGAGGTCCCCCATGCCGGCCAATCCCATGCAGGTCAGCGAGTCACCGCCGCAGGCGGCGGCAATGCGGCCGATCTCGGCAAGGCCGCGGGTCATGAGGACGGCAAGCGTGTTGTCGCCGGCGTCAAGGCCCATCGTCATGCCCGCGGCAATGGCGATGACGTTCTTGGCAGCGCCGCAGACCTCAACGCCTACCAGGTCACTCGAAGCATAGGCGCGAAACGCCGTGCTGACGAAGAGCTCCTGGAAGCGGCTGGCAACTGCCGGCTCCGACGCGGCGATGACGCCCGCGGACACCTTGCCCTCGGCGATCTCCTCGGCGTGGTTGGGGCCAGAAAGCGCAGCCACGCGCTGCGCGTTGCCCAGCACGTCACCGATGAGGTCAACCATCAGAAGGCCCGTGCCCGGCTCGATGCCCTTGGTGAGGACGAGCATGGGCAGGTCAGCGGGTACAAAGGGCTGCGCCTGCTCGCACGTGCGGCGCAGAAACGCCGACGGAACCGCCCATACGGCCTCGGTCGCGCCGTCAAACGCCTCGGCAAGCGAGGACGTGGCCCGCACGTTATGAGGGAGCTGCAGGTCAGGCAGGTGCTGCGGGTTTCGGTGCGTCTGGTTGATGCCCTCGGCCACCGACTCGCGGCGGGCCCACAGCATCACCTCGTCAGCGTGCGGCGCGATGAGCCCACACGCCGCCGTTCCCCACGTACCCGAGCCGATAACGGCAACCTTGCGCGCCACCCTATTCGCCATCCCTGCGCTCGGTGGGCGGCACGCGGCGACGCGAGGACGAGCCCGACTTGACGCTGAAGCGGCTCTCCTGTCCACGCATGAGCTTGACGATGTTCGAGCGATGCGCCCACACCACCACGGCGCTGACCGCGCAGATGGGAGCCGCCGCCCACGGCGTCAGGTGCCAGAGGAACAGCACCTGCACGGGCAGCAGAATGGCGGCCGCAAGCGAGCCGGCCGAGATGTAGCGCGTCGGCAACGTCAGCACCAGGAAGCACGCGACGAGGCCGAGCGCGATGGGCCAATGCAGCGCGAGCGCCGCGCCAAAGCCCACCGAGATGCCCTTGCCGCCATGAAAGCCCAAGTAGGGGCTGAACACGTGGCCCAGCACGCAGCACGCGTACACCAGCGTCAATGCCGCAAAGCCCGGCGCCGTGACGTCAAAGGTGACGCCCTCGGGCAGCACGAGCCCCAGCAGCAAGCGGCTGAGCGCCACGCTGAGCGTGCCCTTGCCCACGTCGCACGCAAACGTGAGCGCCGCCGCCGACCCACCGGCAGAGCGCGCCACGTTAGTCATGCCGATGTTGCCTGAGCCTACCTCGCGCACGTCCACGCCGCTCAGGCGCTGCGCAAAGATGAGCCCAAACGGAACGCCGCACAGGGCAAACGAGCCGGCCAGACAGGCGGCAAGCACTACCAGGAAGGCATCCATCCTAGTCCTCCGACTTCTTGCGGAACTTGAGCCTGATCGGCGTGCCCGAGAGGTCGAAGTTCTCACGCAGGCGATTCTCCAAGTAGCGCTCGTAGTTGTCGTTCACCAGGTCAGGCGCGTTGCACCAGAAGGTGAACACGGGCGGCTTGGTGCCGGTCTGGGCGCCGTAGTTCACCTTCAGGCGGCGGCCCTTGTCCGTGACGGTGTAGCCCGACTCGCGCAGCTGCGTCAGCAGCTGGTTGAGCTTGGGCGTGGGGATCTGCTGCGAGTGGTTCTCGGCAGCCTTGACCGCGGCCTCGAGCACCTTGTCCACCGCGCGGCCGGTCAGGGCGCTGACGTTGATGGAGGGCGCCCACGGGGCAAAGATCATGCGCTGCGTGAGCGACTGCGCCACGTCGTTGCGCTGCTCTTCGGTGGTGATGAGGTCCCATTTGTTCAGCAGGATGACCAGCGCGCAGCCGCGGTCCACCGCCATGCCCAGAAGCTTCTGGTCCTGCTCGGTGACACCCACCGACGCGTCAACCACCAAGAGGCACACGTCGGCGCGGTCCATGGCCTCAAGGCCGCGAACCAGGCTGTAATACTCAACGTCCTCGTGCACCTGCGTCTTCTTGCGCATGCCGGCGGTGTCGACCAAGCGGAAGCGCTGGCCCTTCCACTCGATCATGGTGTCGATGGCGTCGCGCGTGGTGCCCGCGACGTCGCTCACGATGGAGCGGTTGCGCTTGGCCAGGCGGTTTGCCAGCGAAGACTTGCCCACGTTGGGGCGGCCGATGATGGCCACGTTCAGCACGTCGTCCTCGGGCTCTTCGTCCGCGTCGTCGGTCTCCGGCGGGAAGGCGGCCACCACGTCATCCAAGAGGTCGCCCGTGCCATGGCCGTGACCTGCGCTGATGGCGCGCGGCTCGCCCACGCCCAGCGACCAGAAATCCCAGAGGGCGGTCTCGTTCTCGGGGTTGTCGAGCTTGTTGACGCACAGGAACGCAGGCTTGTCGGTCTTGCGCACTACGCGCGCGACCTCTTCGTCCTCGTCCGTGACGCCGACGGTGCCGTCAACCACAAAGATGATGACGTCGGCCTCGTCGCACGCGGCAAGTGCCTGCTCGCGGATGCGCGGCGCAAAGACGTCCTTGGATTTCACCGACTCGATGCCGCCGGTGTCGATAAGCACAAACTCGCGACCGTTCCAGTCGGTCGTATGATAGGAGCGGTCACGCGTGACGCCGCGAGACTCGTGCACGATGGCGTCACGGGACTCAGCAAGGCGATTCACGAGCGTGGACTTGCCCACGTTGGGGCGCCCGACGACCGCGACGATTGGTTTGGACATAGAACTCCTCCTGCATAGAAAACATGAGCATTCATTTTAGCATGCCCACGTTAGCTAGCATGGTGGTGAGCAACGAGACTACGAGGTGGACATGCGTATTCAGGGTGTTGAGATTCCAGACGTGCTGACCGAGGCCATCGAGGAGGACCGGCTGGTGATCTTCACCGGCGCGGGCGTGTCCATGCAACCGCCTGACCCGCTTCCGGACTTCACAGAGCTTATCGAGGGCCTGGCGCACACCGTGAGCGCTGATGGCAACGTGCCGCAACGCTACGAAAGCGAGCGGTACGAGTCGTACCTGGGAAGAATCGGCAACCCCCGCGTGCTGAAGGAACGCTGCGCAAAGATCATGGGCGAAGGCGAGCCGTCGACCCTGCACACGAACATCCTGCGGATGTTTGAGGGCGCGCAGCCCCGCATCGTGACCACCAATTACGACCTGCGCTTTGAGCGCGCGGCGCACGAGTTGGGCATGGAGGTCAGGACATTCTCCTCCCCTGCCCTCCCGCTGGGAAATGACTTCAACGGCATCGTCCACCTGCACGGAGACATCCAGCATCCAGAGGAGATGATTCTCGTCGACTCTGACTTTGGCAGCGCCTACGTGTCTGACGGGTGGGTAGCGCGCTTCCTGGTCAAGATGTTTGCCCGCTATACGGTGCTCTTCGTGGGGTATAGCCTGCGTGACATGCCCATGCAGTATCTTGCGCGGTCCATTTCCACCGAGCTTGAGGACCGCGTGTTCGTACTCGAGGTTGACCCGGACTTCTTTCCTCGGTGGAGGAGCCGGGGCATCACGGCCATTCCGTTCGAGCGTTACGAGCAGCTACCCAAGCTCTTTGGCGAGTGGCAGCGTCGCGTGTTGCGCACCGAGGCGCAGCGCCTAGAGGCCGTGCGTCGGATTGCGGCGACGAGCCAAAAGCTGTCGGACTACGAGAGCGAGACCTTGCGCAAGGCGTTTGACGAGGCAGATGATGAGGGCCAGCGGCGCTATGCCGAGGCGTACGTCGACGCGGCGCGCGGGTTTGAGAACCTTACCATGCTGGTTGAGCTGGGGTACGGGGCGTTTCTGCTTGAGGACGGCGGGCATCCGCATGATGACGTGTTCCGCGCGTGGGCGGCGCGCTCGTTTGCCACGACCCACTACCGTGAGCTGGTCCTCATTGCCGAGGAAGCGCACCGGCCGCTTTGCGGGCGCTTCCAGGTGCTGGTGATGGAGGAGCTTGCGCAGGGCAAGGCCGACGACGCATGCCTGTCGTTTTGGGCAGCGTTTCTCAGCTCGCGCTCGATGGGCGCCGCGGGACTGGCGGGGCAGACGCTTGCGCAGGTCATACGGACATGCGAGAACCCCGCCACAGCCGAGGCTTACATCGCGAAGGCGTTCTCCACGCACGCGGCGCTTCGCCGGAACCCCGACGGCTCCCTTCCGCGCGACCCCTTCGTCCGCTACGACATCGACCCCGCCCGCACCAGCGAAGAACTGCGCGAAGCCCTTGCCGCGCGCAATTTCGGTCCCTGACTCCACAATTGCATCAATAGTGCAAGCAACTTTGGGTCAGGGCGAAAGTTGCATCCAGGAGGTCATGTGGATTGGTCTGGGAGATGAGGACCTTCGCACCACGGGATTCGAGTTCGTCGATGATGTGCTCTTGCGTGTCGCCGTCAAGGGTGACGTGGTCGAAGTTGAACATGACTTCGGGAAGCACCACCACGATGTTCGTGAGGTCGCTCGGTAGCTGAGCAAGCAGATCGCAGCTCACAATGAGGCCCGTCACGTTGACGTCACCGCCGTAATAGTCATTGTGGATGGCAAACGGCGAAACGGGCAGCTCCTCAAGGTCAAGCGCCTCGCGCCAGCCGGCGCAGAATTCCTGCATGACGCCTTCTGCGGCCTCACCACACACGAACAGGACGCGTTCGCCCCGTGAAGCCAGCACATCAGCAACAAACCGCAGCTCAGCCGCCCTGTACTTGCACGCGTCAGCCGCGTCGTCAAGGAAGCTCCGCAGCATGCCGATGCCGTCGTAGAACTGCGGATACCCGTCGTAGGTCTCGGCCGCTGGAATGGGCAGGTCGGCGTCCAAATAGAACTCGTCAGACAGCTGGAACCGCGTGATGCCGAGCGTCTCACGCGCACGGCGCTGGTACGGCTCAAGCAGCTTTACCACCGCGCGTGACGCCTCCTCGTCCTCAGAAAACGACGACGAGAAACGCTTCGAATAGCGCGTGTAGCCCATCGGCACCAGCGCCAGCGACGTGAACGACGGATGTGCCTCAACCCAGTCCAGCGTGCGGTGCAGCTCTTCCCCATCGTTGATGCCGGCACACAGGACAATCTGCCCATGCACCTCGATGCCCGCGCCCAGCAGGCGCTCAAGCACGTCAATCCCCCGCTGTGCCCGACGTCCGATAAGCGAGCGCCTGACCTCAGGCGATATGGCGTGGAGCGACACATTCATGGGCTCCAGCCGACACTCGATGATGCGCTCGACCTCGTCGTCCGTCACGTTGGTCAGCGTAACGAAGTTGCCCTGCAAAAACGACAGCCGATAGTCGTCGTCGCGCAGCGAAAGCGACGCACGCGCATCCTCGGGCAGCATCGCCATGAAGCAGAATTGGCAAGCGTTCACGCAGGTTCGGATGCCGTCAAAGAGCACGTCCGTAAAGTCCACGCCCCAGTCCTGGCCCGCCTCGCGCTCCAGCACGCATGCGTAGACCTCGTCGTCTTCGGGCACGTACACCTCAAGCTCGGCGACGCGCCCATCCGCCTCCCAACGCCAGTCGATGATGTCGCGAAGCTCCACCCCGTTGACCGTCAGAATGCGCATGCCCTCCTCAAGGCCGGCCTCCCACGCGGGGCTTCCGTCCTCGACGTGCGCAATCCAGGCGCCGTCGGCCTGGTCGCGCGTGGAAGCGTAGTCTGCGCGTTTCGTTTCTTTGGTGGGGCTCGCCGCCATAGGTGCCTTCAGCCTTTCGCCGCCACAGCTAACGAGACTCGGCCATGGCCTCGAGTGCCTCGACCAGCTCGTCGATCTGCGAGCGAGGCGTGGAGGCGCCGGCGGTCACGCCAACGAGCTGTGCCCCGGCAAACCATGCCTCGTCAAGCTCGTCCACGCGCTCGATGTGGTGGGTGGACGAGCATACGTCCGCACAGATCTGGGCAAGGTGCGTCGTGTTGGCCGAGCTCTTACCGCCGATGACCACCATCACGTCAGCGCGCGCGGCCAGCTCGGCCGCGGCATGCTGGCGCTCGTTGGTGGCCAGGCAGATGGTGTTGAGCACCCGCACCTCCTCGGCGCGGCCCATCAGCGCAACCACGACTTCGTCAAGTACGGCCTTGGCCATGGTGGTCTGCACCACCACGCCTACGCGCCTGGCCACGTCAACATCCGCAAGCTCAGCGGTATTGCCAATTACCAGGGCCTCGGGCGCGTGTCCAAGCGTCCCCTCCACCTCGGGATGGCCCGCCTCACCCACAATGATGACCTGGTAACCATCCTTGCTAAGCCGCTCGACGGCGCGATGCACCTTCTTCACAAACGGGCACGTGGCATCTAAGACGGCTGCGCCGCTCTTTCGCGCGGCGGCCTCCACGGCCGGCGTCACGCCGTGCGTGCGCAGAAGCAGCGTGGAGCCCATGCCCACTGCAGGGTCCTCCACCACTGTGACGCCCTCGGACTCAAGCTCCGACACTACCACGGGGTTGTGGATGAGCGGCCCCAGCGTGTGCACGGGGCCCTCGGCATCACGCGCCGCGTCGTGCGCCATCGTCAGCGCACGCTCCACGCCATAGCACGCGCCCGCCTCGCGGGCGACCTCAATAGTTGGACGATCAGCCATGTGCACCTCTTCACACGTTACTGTGCTCAGTATGACAGGTTGCAGCAACGAGCACCAATGATGCTGGCGTTGGACGCGCCCTGGCCCGGACAATCAGGACGGAGGCTTCTGTCCGGAAAATCCGGACAGAAGCCTCCGTCCTGATTGTCCGGGCCCGGGCGCGTCGGCATACGCCTATACCTTGCCAGGATGCTTCGCGCGCAGCTCGTCGCGCAGCGCGTAGACGCGCTCCATGGCCACGCGCTCCATCTCCTCGCACTGCGCCTTGCGGCCCGTGGCCGTCATCTCGGAAAACTCGATGCAGTCGCCCGCCTTCAGGTACACGCGCCAGAAGAGTCGCTTGAAGTGCGTCCCCTGCGGCGTGATCTGACGGGCACCCACCACGGCCGTCGGCTGCACGGGCGCCTTACCCATGCGCGCCATCAGCGCAAAACCGCCGTGAATCTCCACTGGCTGGTCATCGGTGCGAATGCGCGTGCCCTCGGGGTACACCAACACGCACTCCCCTCGCTTCAGGGCGCGCTCAACGCGGCGCAGGCACTTGATGTCGGCCGTGCCGCGCTCCACGGGAATGGCGCCGATGCGCGAGAAGAACCACTTGGCCAGAGGCACCTTGTCAAACTCGCTCTTGTAGATGGGGCGGCAGGAGATGCCGTGCGCCCACAGCGAGATGAGCGTGACCACCGGCTCGTGCATCGAGACGTGGTTGCCCACGATGACGCGGCCGCGCTTGTCGTTCCACAGCTTCTCGCCGTCCTCGAACGACCACGGCCACACCACCTTGGTGAAGCCGCCCACCACGCACGCGGCAAACGCCAGCAGCGCCTTGGCCGGCAGCGGGAACTCGGCCATGGGGGCCTCGTAGTAGTCGTCGTAGGTGTTGCCAGCAAATGCGCGCATGTTAGCGTGCCTCCTCCATCATCTTGACGATAAGGCCGACGACCTCGTCAACGGTCTTATCGGAAGAGTCAATGTGCACGGCGTCCTCGGCCGGCTTCAAAGGCGAAGCCGCACGCGTGGAGTCCGCCTCGTCGCGGCGGATGAGGTCGGCCATGATCTCGGCCACGGCGCTCTGGTCAGCGGTGGCCGTGGCGTCCTTGGCTGCGTCGCCGCCGTCGCGCTGCACGGCACGGCGAAGCGCGCGAGCCGCGGGGTCAGCGGTCAGGAACACCTTCACCTCGGCGTCCGGGAAGACGACCGTACCGATGTCACGGCCCTCAGCCACCACGTCGCCCTGCTCGCCGATGGCGCGCTGCTGCAGCACCATGGCCTCGCGCACGGCGGGGTTGGCGGAGACGGGCGTGACCGCCTTGTCGATCTCGGGCGTGCGGATGGCGTCGGTCACGTCCTCGCCGTCGAGCAGCACAGTCTGGCGATCCTCGCCGGGAACAAACGAAATCTTGATCTCGCGCGCGACCGCGGCAACGGTCTCGGCGTCGTCAAGCGCGACGCCGCGCTTGAGGCACGCGAGCGCGGCCGAGCGATACATGGCGCCGGTGTCGAGCAGCGTAAGGCCGCAACGCTTGGCAATGGCCTTCGCAACGGTGGACTTTCCCGAGCCAGCGGGCCCGTCAATGGCAACCTTCATCAGATCCTCCTTCAGGTTTCAACCTTCGTCTCAGTGTAGCGTACCCGCCCTAGGCGGACTCAAGCGCGCGACGCTCGTCGTCGCTCAAAAGCCGCCAGCACCCGGGCTGCACACCCGAGAGTACCAGCGGGCCAAACTCGTCGCGGTGCAGGCGCACCACCTCGTGCCCGACGGCAGCGAGCATGCGCTTGACCTGGTGCTTCTTGCCCTCATGGATGGAGAGCCCTACCACTGCGTGCCCGTACGGCATGCCCTCGGGGATCACGGGCACAGCCGCCTCCTCGTCAGGCGAGAGCAGACGCACCTCGGCCGGCGCCGACATGCCGTCGTCGAGCGGCACACCCTTGCGCAGCCGCTCGAGCTGCGCCGCCGTGGGAACGCCGCGCACCAGGGCCACGTAGTGCTTCCACACGTGCGTGGAGGGGTGCAGCAAGTGGTGCGCCAAGTCACCGTTCGTAGTGAAGAGCAGAAGCCCCGTCGTGTCGGTGTCGAGCCGCCCCACGGGAAAGAGCCCCGGGTAGCTGTCCGCCGGCACGATGGAGGCCACGCACGCGCGGCCGTACGGGTCCGTCATGGTGGTCAGGTAGCCGCGCGGCTTGTTGAGCATGAGGTAGACGTGCCCGTCAGAAAGGCGCACCACCTTGCCGTCCACGGCCACCTCGTCCACGAGCGGGTCAACTTTGCTTCCCAGTTCGGTCACAACGACGCCGTTCACGGTGACGCGTCCCGCGGTCATGAGGTTCTCGGACCCACGGCGGCTCGCGACGCCGGCTCTCGCCAGGAAGCGCTGTAGCCGCATGGGAACGATGCGCTCCTCGGCCTCGTTACCAGCGCTCATCGTCATCTCCCGCTAGGTCTTCGCTCACCCAGTCGGACGCGCCGCCCACGACGCCCTGCGTGGGCTCGTACGCGCTGTCCTCGTCGAGCAACGCGGCCTCTTCGTCCAGGTCCGCGGCGGTCTCCTCCAGCGTCGAGCCGATGGAACGGCCGCTCAGGCGCTCGCGAATGAACTGGCGCGCTTCCTCGTCTGGCGCGAAGTCTTCCAGCGGCGGAAGGTCGCGGAGCGTCTTCAGGCCAAACTTGTCCAGGAAGGCCGCGGTGGTACCAAAGAGCGCCGCGCCGCCACGGTCAGCCTCACGGCCGACCTCACGGATGAGGCGCTTCTCCTTCAGCGATGCGATAACGCCGTCGGAGTTGACGCCGCGCACGGCCTTGACGCCCTCGCGCGTGACCGGCTGGTGGTAGGCGATGACGGCCAGTGTCTCGAGCGCGGCCTGCGAGAGGCGGCGTGTGTCCCAGCCGCGCACATAGCGCTCAACCTCGTCGTGGTACGCGGGGTGCGTGAAGAGGCGCCAGCCGCCCGACACCTCGCGCAGCTGGAAGCCGCGATTGGTGTCGGCGTACTCAGCGGCAAGCTCGGCTAGGGCGTCGGCAGCCTCGCTGGGAGCCACGCCCAGCTCGCGGGCAAAGTCCGTCGCGGGAACCGCGTCGGTAGAAACCAAGAGCAGCGCCTCGAGCGCGCCCTTGAGCGAGTGTGAGGGAATGCGATCGAACCCTTGCATTACGCGTCCTCCTCAATGCTTGTGATCTCGGTCTCGTCCAGCTCAAACGCGGGGGCGCCCTCCACGCGCGCGATGTCGATCTCGCCGAAGACCTCGGACTGCGTCACGCGGATGGACCCTCGCTTGTAGAGCTCGAGCACCGCGAGAAACGTTGCCACCACCACCTCGGCGCTGCTCTGGCCATCTAGGAGGTCAGAGAACGTGAGGAGCGGCCGCGAGCGCGTGATGCGGTCGACAGACGCCACGGTGAGCGCGATGGGAAGGCGCCGCGGGGCCACGTGCTCGGCTTCCAGAAGCACCGTCTCACGGCGGCTGTCGAGGTCCGCGCAGATGACGGCCAGCGAGCGCAGCGTGATGCCCTCAAGGAAGTCAGGCATCAGGCCCAAGAACTCCGGATCGGGGCCCGCCGTACGCGGCTCCATGAGCGCCTCGGCCTCCATGCGGCTGCCCAGGGCGGCGCCAGCGTTGCGGAACTGCTTGTAGGCGATGAGGCGCGCGATGAGTACCTCACGTGCCTGGTCAGGCGTGAGGTCTGCGAGGTCGTCGTCCTCCTCATCGTCAAGCGGCCGCTGGGGCTTGTCGTCGGGTACGAGCGACGCAGCCTTGATCTCGAGCAACGTGGAGGCCACCAGGAGAAAGTCGCTCGCCACGTCGAGGTCGAGCTCACCCATGGCGTCAACCTCAGCCAGGTACTGCTCGGCAACCTGCGCGATGGCCACCTGGCCGATGTCCACCTTCTGGCGGCTCACCAGAGAGAGCAAGAGGTCAAACGGGCCGGAATAGGCCTGCGTCCGCACACGGTAGCTCATAGCGACCACCCCAGAAGCGCGTCGCCGAGCCGGCCCGCCGTCATGTCGAGCACCCAGCCGATGGGGTCGACGCCCAGCACCTCGGGCGCCAGCCAGATGAGGGCAAACGTCACCGGCAGCGCATAGCGCTGCACCTGATACCACCAGCGGCGGGCCTTGGGCGTCTTGAAGAGCGGGCTCAGCAGCTTGGAGCCGTCGAGCGGCGGGATGGGCAGCAGGTTGAAGAACGCAAGCGAGCAGTTGACCTGCACGTACAGCTGCAGCGCAAGCGGCAGCCACGAGATAGGCGCGGTCTCAAGGAAGTAGAGGTAGTACGGCCACTGCGCGTCGCCGTAGAGCATCGTGAGGCTCAGCCGGTACAGAAGCGCTCCCACCAGCGCCTGCAGCAGGTTTGAAATGGGGCCCGCGGCGGCAACGATGACCTCGTCGCGGCGCGGGTTGCGCAGGCGGTTAGGGTTGTACGGCACCGGCTTGGCGTAGGCCATGTAGCCAAAGCCCGAAACCACCAGCAGAAGCGGCAGCAGCACCGAGCCAAACGGGTCGATGTGCGCGAGCGGGTTGATGGTGAGTCGCCCCTGCTCCTTGGCGGTGTCGTCGCCGCAGCAATGCGCGGCAAAGGCGTGGCCAAACTCGTGGAGTGAGGCCGAGATCACCACAAGGCCCACCGCAAGGATGTCGATCATGAGCTCCAGCCGGTCAAACGTCATGCGCGCACCCCCGCATACTTCATGCGAGCACGCAAGCGCGTGAGCAGGTACTCAAAGAAGAAGAGCGCAAACGCGGCCACCGCGATATCGCCGCGGAAGGCCCCGTCAAACGGCGTGGGAATGACCAGGATGCCGGCAAGCTGGGAAGGCATGAAGGTGCTCACGACCTCTGCGATGCGCAGCAGGCTGAGGCGGCCCACCAGCGAGGGCACCGCCATCACCACCACCAGGCCACAGAGCCCGATGGCGACCAGGCGAATCAACAGGATGACGAGGAGAAAGCCGATAAGCGCGCGGCGGCGCGGGACCACCCTGTCCATGCGACCGGTAACGGCGGGCGCGGGCATAGCCTCGGGCGCGTATTGGGGCGACGGCACCGCGTTCACGGTCTTGCGGCGCGCACGCGGGTCACGGCGCAGCGTGCGGCCGTCGTCCACGTCGGTGCGGCGCACCGGACGCTTACGGAAAAGCACCGTCTGCTCCCGCGGCTCGGCAGCACGCATCGTGTCCACGGGCGGCACATACGCAGGCTGCGTCGCGGGCACCTGCGGCGAGAACGGGTCGGTGGCGTCCAGCGGCACCGTCGGCACCTCCACCGCCTGGTCAAGCGACTCAAGCGCCCGCGTCACCTCAAGCGAGTCGTCCCAGTTGTCCTGCGCATGCTGGGGCGTGGTCACGACAGGGCCTCCTCAACCACGGCCGTCAGCTCGAGCCACTCCTCCTCAAGGGCGGGAATCTTGGCCGAGAGGGCGTTGTACTCGCGCATGGCCTTGTCGAAGCTGTCCGCGTCGGCGTAGAGCTCCTCCGACGCCAGCAGGCCCATGAGCTCGTCGTAGCGGGCGCGCATGGGCTCGAGCGCTGCCTCGATCTCTTTCAGGCGCTTGCGCTCGTCCTTCAGGAGCTTCGCCGCCGCCTGACGGGCCTCGGCCTCGGCGCGCTTCTGCTCCTTGGTCTTGACGTTGCGACCTGCGGGCTTTGCCGGCGCCTCGGGCACGGCCCCACGCGCGGGCTGCGCGGCGGCAGCCTCCTCGGCGGCGCGGCCCTCAAGCTCGGCACGCTTCCACAGGTAGTAGTCGTAGTCGCCCTCGTATACGGTGACGGTATGGTCGCGCACGTCGATCACCTTGTTGGCGATGGCGCGCACCAGATGCTCGTCGTGGCTAATGAGGACGATGGTGCCCGCGAAGGTCTCCAGCGCCTTCTCCAGCACGTCTACGCTCTCGATGTCCAGGTGGTTGGTGGGCTCGTCCAGGCAGAGCAGCGGGTCGGGCGCCACCAGCATCTTGGCCAGCGCGAGACGGGCGCGCTCGCCGCCGGAGAGCACCGAGACGCGCTTTAGCACGTCGTCGCCGTGGAAGAGGAACGCGCCCAGCAGCTGGCGCTCCTCAGAGGATGTCCAGCCCGGGGCTACCTCGTCCATCTCGGCCAGCACGGTGTTGCCGGCGTTCAGCGTCTCAAGCTGGTGCTGCGCGTAGTAGGCGCGCGAGACGTTCTGGCCCAGCTCGACGGTGCCGCGCGTGGTGGCCTCGTTTCCGGTGATGAGCTTCATCAGCGTGGACTTGCCAGCGCCGTTGGGGCCAACCAGCACCACGTGGTCGCCGCGGTAGAGCTTCAGCGACACGCCCTCGTACACGAGGTTGTCGCCGTACGCCTTGGACACGTCGTCAAGCGAGACCACCATGTCGCCCGTGCGCGGCGGCTCGGGGAAGGTGAAGTGCACCTTCTTGGACTGCTCGGGCAGCACCACCAGCTCGCTCTTGATCTTCTCAAGGCGCTTCACGCGCTCCTGCACCTGCTTGGCCTTGGTGGGCTTGTAGCGGAAGCGGTCGATGAACGTCTCGATATGCTGGATGTCACGCTCCTGCGCAGCGCGCTTGGCCTTCAGCTGCTCGAGGTTGTCCTCACGCTGCTTGAGGTAGCTTGCGTAGTTGCCCGTATAGGTGGTGAGGCGGCGGTTCTCCAGCGCGGCCACGTGGCTCACGCACGCGTCCATGAAGGCGCGGTCGTGGCTGACGAGCAGCACGGCGCCGTCGTAGGCCGCCAGGAACGACTCCAGCCAACGCACGCTCTCGAGGTCCAGGTGGTTGGTGGGCTCGTCCAGAAGCAGCAGGTCAGGGTGGCGTAGCAAGAGCTTTGCCAGCGAGATGCGCATCTGCCAGCCGCCAGAGAACTCCTTGGCCGGCTTGTCGAAGTCCGCTACCGGAAAGCCCAGACCACCCAGAATCTGCTTGGCGCGCGCCTCAAGCTCGTAGCCGCCCAGGCGCTCGTAGCGGTCTTGCGCCGCACCGTAGCGCTCGAGCAGCGCCTCGAACGCCGGGCCCTCGCTCGCGTCGGCGATGTGGGCCTCCATCTCGGCGATGCGCGCCTCAAGGCGCTTGATCTCGGTTGCGGAGTCAACCACCTCGGCAAGCGCGCTCTTCTCCCCTGCCAGGTGCGTCTCCTGCTCGAGGTAGCCTATGGTGATGTCGCGCGCGAAGTAGACGGTGCCTTCGTCCGCCTGCTCCTCGCCCATGATGATGCGCAGGAGCGTGGTCTTGCCGGCACCGTTCGGGCCCACCAGGCCCCAGCGCTCACCAGCGTTCAGCTGCAGCGTCGCCTGCGAATAGAGCACGCGCCCGCCGAACGACTTCGATATCTTGTCTGCGAGGGCTATCACGTGAAAACCGTCCTCGTCCCATGCGAGAGGCGCCGCTGCCCGCGAACAGAGCGCGGGATGGGCGCCTCGATGTACTTCTTAAACCTTTTTCAGTATACCCTCTCGCCCCGCAACGCCTCCCACCTGCGTGTGATTCCCGTCCATCTCCACTACCAGCGAGGAAAAACGCTATCTTTATAGGGTACTTTCAGGTTTTCCACCATGGCAGGAGCTTCCATGCCACGCTATAGCAATGAGCCAGCTCACAGCCGTCGCAGGGCGGCTGCTTCACCTAAGGCGGCCGCCGCTCCCAAGGCGCGCCGCGTCACCTCGCTCGACGGTCTCCGCGTCCTGGCGATGCTCGCCATCGTCATCTACCACGCCAACGTCTCGTGGCTGCCAGGAGGTTTTCTGGGCGTCACCGTCTTCTTCACGCTTTCGGGCTACCTCATCACCGATGCGCTCTTACGCGAGGTAAAGCGCACCGAGGGGTCCATCGACGTCATCGGATTCTACGCGCGGCGCCTGCGCAGGCTGTGGCCGCTCATGATTCTGGTGGTGGGCGCGACGGCCATCCTCTGTGCCATCTTTGCGCCGGGGCTTCTTGCCAAGATGCGCGGCGACGCCATTCCGGCGCTGCTCTTCTACGAAAACTGGTGGTTCATCGTCCGCGAGCAGAGCTACTTTGCCGCTTCCGGCCTGCCCTCGCCCATCACGCACTTCTGGTTCCTGTCGGTCATCGTGCAGTTCTACCTGATCTGGCCGTGGGTCGTGCTTTTGCTGACGCGGACGCTGCCGTCGCGTACCGTGCAGTCGCGCGCCGTGGGCGTGTTAGTTCTGGCGTCGGGCATCGCAGCTGCCATCCTGTTCAACCCGTCGGGCGACCCATCGCGTGTGTACTACGGCACCGACACGCGCCTGTGCGAGATTCTGGTGGGCGCGTGGCTGGCCTTCGTGTGGCCCACCAGCGGCCTTACCGGGCGTGGCAGGGCGCTTGCCGAGAGACTGGGCGGCGTTGACAACACCATCTTTACGGACCTTATCGCGTTGGTTGCGCTGGTCGGCCTGGGCTTTCTCTGCCGCATCGTCAACGGCTACTCGCCGTGGCTGTACCGCGGCGGCCTGCTGGGCGTGTCGGTCCTCACGGCCATTGTGATTGCCGCCGTCGTCAGGCCAGGAAGCCTTCTGGGTTGGCCGCTGGGACTTCGGCCCTTCGTCGAGGTGGCGAAGCGCTCGTTTGGCATCTACCTCTGGCACTATCCGCTGCTGCTCATCATGAACCCCGCCACGCGCACCACGGCACTTCCCTGGTGGGGCTGGGCGCTTGAGGCGCTGGCCATCATCGTCGCGGTGGAGTTCTCGTGGCGCGTGGTGGAAGATCCCGTAGCGGCGCTGCTCAGCGGCAAGTGGGGGTCCCGCGGGCGTGACGAGCGTGCCTATGTGGAGATCAATCCGCTGGCTTCTGTTGGCGTGTTGTTGCTGGTTGCCGCCATTGGTGGCGGGCTCACGTACATCGGGCCCTTCTGGTACGAGGACGGAGCCCTTCAGCAGGCAACCGATACAACGCAGGTCGAAAACGCGCCCGCTCCGCCAGAGCAGCCCGAGGTTGTTGAGCGCACACCCTCCGCGACGGTGTCTGAGGCCATCTCGCGCGCCTCTGAGCACCTGCAGACCATCCTCCGCGCCACTGACTACACCGTGAACCCCGAGACGGGCACCACCGATGCTCCCGTCATTCTCATTGGCGACTCGGTGCCTGCCGGCGCGGTCGACCAGTTCTACGAGGTCTTCCCCGAGGGCTATATCGACGCCGTGGTGGGCCGTCAGCTGTACGACGCGGCCGGAGTGTACGAGTCGTACCGTGACTCGGGCTACAACCAGTCGATCGTGGTCTTCTCGTGCGGCGACAATGGCGTGGCGCAGGAAGAGGATGTCGTCGAGATGGTGGAGTCGGCCGGCAACCGCAAGGTGTACCTGGTCACCGCGCGCGTGCCGCTGCCGCTGCAGGACATGAACAACGCGCTCTTCTACGACGTGGCGTCGCGCTACGACAACTGCGAGGTCATTGACTGGTACGGTTGGTCGGAGGGGCACGACGAGTTCTTCTGGGACGACGGCACGCACCTGAGGCCTGAAGGCGCCGAAGCCTACGTGGCGATGCTCCGTTACTACATCTGCGGCGAATAAAGCAACTGCACCACAAGGGTCCGACCCTTGTGGTGCAGTTCGTTCAACGCCTTATGTAGGGCCTTGGACGTCTCCTTGCGCTACCTTCTGCGACATCCTTCGAGCGATCCGCAAGACACGGGGCCTGTTGTAGCGCTGTATCACAACGAAGGAGAGGTCCACGGCACTGGCGAGGATAGACGTAATGGCAAAGACGGGGGCGTCTCCCCAGTCTCCGCAGGCCACGCATACCGCAAGCGGCAGGAAGCTGAGCACGGCAATCGTCTCGTGGACGAGCTCAGCCTGGCACATGGCTTGAGCTATCTCCGCCCACGTGTGGCGGCTGGGATCAAAGGAATCAGGGCTCCACGTGGGCATGTGCGCCTTCCAGCGCCTGACACGAAGGGCCCGGTACAGCCTCGGCTCCCACGAGAGCTCGCGAAACCATGCGGCCCCGACGTCTGCCTTGTTTGCCATGGTCCGGTCAAAGATGAGTCCCACCAAAAGACGCATGCCAAGGTGATACGCGGTCGTTCCCAAGGCAATAGTGACGGCAAGCGGGACCGCGCCGCGGAAGCACAGAGAGAGCAATGTGGCAGAGAGGCAGACGACGGTGACGGCGACCATCTTTCCGCGCAATCCCATGTGACGCCCCTTTCCCTTTTGAAGATGATACGCCCTTGGCTAGTCAGCCGCACATGGGACGCGTTGCCTCTTTATGCATCTGCACCACAAGGGTCGGACCCTCGTGGTGCAGCTGGACACGGGTTCCGAACCCGTGTCCAACGTTCGTTAGAGCCCGATTGAAGCCTTGGAACCCTTCCAGCCGCAGTCATTGCAGAGAATCTCGCCGCCACCGAGGTCGGTGAACGAGGTGGAGCCGCACCCGGGGCAGTGTCCGGGCTTGCCGCCAC
>DJXA01000226.1:0-9853 GCA_002449555.1 Atopobiaceae bacterium UBA7016
TGAGCTGCTCGAGGAGCAGACCGAGCCGGAGCCAGCGTCAGGCGATGATACACTAGCCGAGGACAAGGCACCCGAGCAGGAGGCTGTCGCAGAGGCAGAGGCGCCCGAGGAGACGGTAACTGAGGACGAGCAGCTCGCGGAGACGGCTGTGGTACCACACGTGAAGCCTGAGCCCGAACCAACGGTTGAGACTGTGCCTGAGCCTGCGACCGAGCAGCCCGTCTCAAGACTCGCCGGACTAAAGAGCAAGGTAAAGCCCTGGATGCTGGGCGTACTTGCCGTGGCGCTTGTGGGCATCGCCGTGGCCGTACACTTCGCCAACCTCTCCAAGCGCTATGACGAGGCCGTGGCGGAGTACAACGCATCCCACTTCGAAAATGCTGCGCAGCTCTTCCAAGACCTGGGAGACTACAAGGATGCCGCTGATCGCACGGCCTTAGCCACGCTCTGGGTTGATGCCGAGTCTGCAGAGGACGCCGCCGGCACGAGTCCCGAGAAATGGAAGGCTGCAGCAGAGGCCTACGATGCCATACCAGATGACACGAGGGCAAGCGATGATGCCGACCGCTGCCGTGACACCGCTACCTACTACGAGGCCCTCGCGCTCATTGAGGGCGATGGCATGCAGAAGGAAGCCAACCTAAAGAAAGCTATCGAGCTCTTTGAATCGTGCAACGGCGTACTCGACGCTGACTCCCAAATCAGCTATTGCGAAAGCGGACTCACGTATCTGGACGCCAAGAAGCTCATGTCTCAGGGCAAGTGGAGCGAGGCTGCCACGGAATTCGACTCAATTTCAGAGAGCGGCATTGCCGATGCGGCGTCACTGCGGCAAGAGTGCTATGACCACGCCGCGTACGCTGAGGCAGAAGCCGAGTACGACGCTGGGCACTATTACGATGCGTATAACCGCTTCCTAGAGCTTAAATGGCAGATGGAGGACGCCTCGTACGACTGGCTGCCGGACCTCAACAAGCGTGCCGAAGCCTGCAAGTACACCATGCCCGAAAGCAGCGTGATGTATCGCAACAACAACTACGGCGACGGTTGTGAGCTGACCATTGACAACACGGGCTTCGACAACGCGTACTACAAACTCTACTTTGGCGACGAGCTCATCGTTGCGGTCTTTGTAGCAAGCGACAGCACGTACACCTTCCTTCTGCCCTCAGGCACCTATCGCATGAACAAGGCGTACGGAGACGAGTGGTGGGGTCCCGACGACATGTTTGGCGACGAGGGCAGGTATCTTGCCTGCTCGTTTGGCGGACAAGACGAGGTGACCTTGGAGTACAACAACGGCTACATGATCTCGACGGGCTCTGGCGGCACCGGCATCGGTACCAGCTATACCGATCGCAACTCCTTCTAGGCATCTTTCACGTGCGGTAGTTCGGCCCACGGAAGGCTTCGCGCCGCGAGGCCTTCCGTGGGCCGAACCATGCCGTTGCTAGGCGCGCGGGAAGGTTATGGTGAAACGAGTGCCGACGCCTTCGCGTGAGAGCACCTCGATGGTGCCGTTATGCGCGTCGACGATCCACTTGGCGATGGAGAGTCCCAGGCCCGAGCCCTCGGCGCTCTCCGCGCGGGCGCCCTCAGAGCGATAGAACCGCTCAAACACATGCGCGGCCTCGTCCTCTGACATGCCAATGCCTTCGTCCTGCACCGTGCACGAGACACGGCCCGAGTCAGCCGTCGCCCCCAGTCGGATGACCGTCCCCGCAGGCGAGTACCGCTGGGCGTTAGAAATGATGATGCGCAGCGCCTGCTTCACCATGGCAAGGTCACCTGAGAAGCCAAACCGCGGGTCCATCGCGTCGTCTTCGGTCAGCGCGCACTCGTAACGGTGGTTCTCGTCAATCATGCACGACTCGTCCCACACCTCGCAGACAATATCGGCCAGGTTGAGGTCGATTCGCTGCAACGTGTTGCGGCCCGAGTCTCCGCGCGCGAGGAACAGCAGCTGCTCAACCAGCTCCTGCATGTGCTCCGACTCGCTCTTCAGCGCCTCGATGGACTCGTGCAGCACTTCCTCATCGGTCGCACCCCAGCGGTCGAGCATGTTCACGTAGCCCTGGATCACGGCGATGGGCGTGCGCAGCTCGTGGCTCGCGTCAGACACGAAGCGCATCTGCTGCAGCTTGGCCTCCTGCATCTGCCGCAACAGTCCGTTCAGCGCAACCTCAATGGACCGCAGGTCCTGGTCACCCGTGCTCACCGTGGGGGAGTCAACCGACGCGCGCGCGATGGCCTGCTCAAGCGTCGCCATCTTGTCAGCGCTTACGTCGCCCGCCATCGGGTCCACCACGCCGGCATTGCCCAGGCTGTCCGCCATAATCGCAAGGTCGTTCAGCGGCTGCAGCTGACGACGCACGCGACGCGTGTCAGAGAAGAAGTCGACAGTATCCAGCACCTCATACAGAAGCAGCACCCCTGCAAGTGGCGCAATGCCTCGCAGAAATGGCTCAAGCACAAACGAATAGTATTGTCCGTCGCCACCATGCACGTGATAGAGCCACGTGGATATGTCCAGGCCGTTTCCCGTAAAGCTCCAGCTCATGGGGGAGAGTACACTGAACGGCCCGACCTCTGTCTCAATGCCGTCCAGCGCGCTCGCCGGAAGCTGCGTCGCGCAGTGCCACGTGAAGATGGCGCCCACACACGCAATGAGCAGCAGGTCAAAGCACAGCCATGACAAGACCTTGCGCCACCAGAAGCTCCACGTGATGGAGCGCGCGATGGACGCTGTCGGGCGAAGCCGCGAGACCCGGCCACCCTCAGCTTGAGGCTTAGCCTTCTCGGATGACATAGCCCACACCCCTTACGGTCGAGATGAGCTTGATGCCGTAGCGGTCATCAATCTTGGAACGCAGGTGGCGAATGTAGACGTCGATGATGTTGGTCTCGCCCACGAAGTCATATCCGCAGGCCAGCTGTGCCAAACGCTCGCGGGACATCACGATGTTGAGGTTCTCCAGCAGCGCCTTCAGTACCTCGAACTCGCGGTTGGTCAGGTCTACAGGCTCACCCTCAACCAGAACCTCGTGACGCTCAACGTCAAGTTGAACCCCCTTGGCAGCCAAGATATGGTGCGCGGGCTGGGCGGAAGGGGCAGCAGGCGCCTCGCTTGCTGCAACGGTTGCGGCGGCCTCCCGCCGCTTCAGGGCCACGCGGATGCGCGCGAGCAGCTCCTCGATGGCAAACGGCTTGGTGATGTAGTCATCGGCGCCGGCGTCGAGCCCCGCCACCTTGTCCATCACTGCGTCGCGGGCTGTCAGCAAAATGACCGGCACGTCCTTCTCCTTGCGGATGCGGCGCAGCACCTCCATGCCATTGAGCTGGGGCAGCAGGATGTCCAGAAGGATGAGGTCGTAGTCGTTGGAAAGGGCCAAGTCAACGGCATCGCGGCCGTTGTCCACCTTATCGACCTCGTAGCCTTCGTGCGTGAGCTCGAGCTCTACGAAGCGAGCGATCTTTGCCTCGTCCTCCACCACCAGAATCTTTGTCATCGGACGTGCCTTTCATGCCAAGGGCGGCGCCGCAGCGCCGCCCGTTCGTGCGTGGTGCTACTTGTCGTTCTTCAGGTTCTCCGTGAGGTCCTCGGCGACGTCTGCGGCCTTGTCCATCACGTCGTTCACGTCAAGCGTGATGGGACCGGCGCCCTCGATGCGGTACCTGAAGCCCAGGAAGAGGCCAATGACCAGCAGCCAGAGCGAGGCACCCCACGCCAGCAGGCCGATGATGACGAAGAGGACCGGCATCGCGAGGACGCGCTCGTTGTGACGCTCCACGATGAAGGTCATCTCCACGCTTGCGCGCAGAACGTACTTGACCTGGCCGCAGAAGCGCCCCCACAGCTCGCCAAACTTGCCCTTCTTGCTCTGCTCGTGGTACTCGCTCTGCGCCTGCGCCATCTCGGGCGAGACGGGGCCGCTCTTCTGCTCGGGGGCCGTGGAGTAGCTGGCCGTGCGCGTATCCTGCGCCTTGCCCTCGCGCTCAAGCGCGACGATGGCGTCGAGCACGTCGAAGTCGTGCTCCTCAAGCGCGCGCTTTGCCTCTTCATACGTCACGCCGCACTTCTCACGAACGAGTTCGACCTTCTCAAGCTTTTCCATGATCGGTTCCTTTCTGCCCGTTGCCACAGGCCGTGCCATCTGACAACTAGCATGATGCGGTTCAAAGATTAACCGAACGTAGGGCGAAGATTAATGTTGGATGAGAGAATTGCCGCGCCAGCTCCCAAACTGTGACATCTTCCGTCATCATGCTCCGTGGTGCAATTTAGGAGTCAGGGACCAAAATTGCATGCGCATGGGAGGTCCTGGTGTTGCAACGGCGAGGAGAGTTCATGTCATTCTTGATGCCACCGTATCGCGAGCCCGACTTTTCGCAGGCGTCACTGGCGGCCGCCCCTGACGCGCGCTTTGAGACCGTAGAGCTCGCCGGCGTTGCTCCTCGCGGCTTCCACAGCACCTCGATGCACCCCGAGTACTTCAAAATCAACGGCACCTGGGCACTGGCCCCGGACATGATGATGGACGACGTGGTGCGCCTGAACGACGACGGAACGCTGGAGGTGCTCCCTGCGCGCGAGCTAAAGGTGGGGGACCGCGTTGCCGTGGGGCGTCACGAGCGCGGCGAGGAGGGCATCCTCGTCTGGTCGGACGGCTTTGCGCCCGCGGGCCACGCCGCCGAGGACCAGTTTGCCTTCCGTCAGGGCCGCAGCCGCGAGACCTCCTACGCGCGCGACTACGACCAGCTCATCGAGCTCCTGCAGCACGAGCGCGACCACGGCAACATCCTCTGGGTTGCTGGTCCGGCCTTCACCTTTGACAGCGAGGCCCGCGCCGCCATGAGCGCCGTCATCGACGCCGGCTACGCCCACGGCCTCATGGGCGGAAACGCGCTCGCCACGCACGACCTCGAGGGGGCGCTGCTCCATACCGCGCTCGGCCAGGACATCTACACGCAGGTCTCGCAGCCCGGCGGCCACTACAACCACATGGACGTCATTAACGAGGTCCGCCGCAGCGGCTCCATCAGGCAGTTCATCGCCGACAACAACCTTGACGACGGCATCATCTGCGCGCTCGAGCGACGCGGCGTACCGTACGTGCTGGCAGGATCCATCCGCGACGACGGCCCGCTGCCCGAGGTGATCGGCGACGCCTACGCCTCGCAGGACGCCATGCACGGCCTGGTCAAGGAGGCCACCACCATCATCTGCATGGCCACCATGCTGCACTCCATCGCAACCGGCAACATGGCTCCGTCCTATCACGTCGAGGCGGACGGTTCCGTGCGCCCGGTGATGTTCTATGCGGTTGACGCCACCGAGTTCGCCGTCAACAAGCTGCGTGACCGCGGCTCGCTCTCGGCCACCACCATCGTGGCCAACGCCCACGACTTCATCACGCGCCTCGCGCGCGGGTTGGGTTTGACTTGGTAGTTTGCTTGGACCGGGGGGGCACCCCGTGGGACAGGGGTTCGGAACCCATGTTGCAGGTGGGACACGGGTTCCGAACCCTTGTCCCACGACCACACTCAACACCCGCTTAACGCGCTTTCACGAGCTCCCCCGAACCATAGAAGCGGAAGGGGAGCTCGTCTTCTGTGCAAAGGCATGACGTTCCGTCCTCTTGCGCCTTCCACGTAAGCGCAACCTCCACGTCCTTCTGCTCCCACCGAAGCGCACAGCTCGTCACGTCCGAGCCGCTCTCCGCATACAGGAAGAACGGAAACTCCTCGGCTCGGTCCGCCGTCCGTATGCTCCAGCCGCCGTCAGTTGCGGTAATCCTCAAATCACGCACGAGGTCAACGCGCACGTTTCCCACCTCGCGTATCAATCCCTCACCGTCAAGCTCCTGCTCTCGGTACTCGTCGCGGTACCACACCACAAACGGGCCGCTGATACCTTCCGAGAAGTGCTCGTAGTAATAGTGGTCATACATCGCGTCGAGCATCTGCGCCTCGTTGGTAAGGTACAGCGAGTCAAACGTAAGGCCTTCGCGCTCGCGAATCTGATTCAGCGTGGGAAAGCTCAGGCTTTCCAAGTCAAAGTCATCGCCAGGATGCGCGTACACGTCAAGGGACACGCCTATGCGCGAGGATGCATCCGCTAGCCACGAGACAACGTCCGTAACGTCAGCCGGAAGCATGGGCCCCAGGTCAAGCACGTCACGCGGCCCCGTATGCGTGGACCCCTCCACCGCAAAGGGCACGAGGAGGCTGGCGTGGGCCGTAACAAACTCCGTGTCGCGTGGCAGGTCCAGCAGTCGACAGACGTACGCGGGAAGTGCGGCGTCAAGCGATGCCGTGCTGTCCTCAAGGTACACGTCACCACTCACGACGTTGATCACGATTCCACGTCCTATGCCGCCGACCGCATAGGTTGCCCGCACATAGTCAGTGAGGTACGAAGGGCCACTGGGGTAGGAGAAGATGACGTTGTCCGCCTCGCCGAGAACCGCTTCGGGCTCGTGCTCGGCAAGCCAGGTCCTCATCAAAGCCGCGCCAGTCTCACACGTCGCGTTGGCCTCTTCCGCCGTGTAGCGTTGCCGCGGTGCAAGGGCGATGGAGAGCACAAGCGCCACAATAAGCCCGCCCACGACGAGCGCGACGGCAACCGCCACGCCAAGACAGGTCAGTACGGAGCGCTTCGCGTTCATGATTGGTCCTCTCAGGCGAGGCGGTTGGGAAGGTGGCGTAGCACCATCTTATCCGTGCGTTGAGGTCTCTGTTACGATGGAGCCGAAGAAGACAGTTCGCGTCGGCAGGTTGGGCATGGGCGAGTTACTCAAGCGCTATTTGGGACCGTATAAGACACGCGCCGCGATAGGCGTGGCCGCAAAGTCCGTCGAGGTGGTGTTTGACCTGTTCACGCCCCTCGTGGTCGCGCGCATGATCGACGTGGGCGTGGCCGGCCATGACGTAGGCGCCGTTGTGCGTTACGGCGCAATCCTCATGGCGCTCGCACTCGTGGGCTACGGCTTCACCCTCATCTGCCAAAAGCTCGCGTCCGCGGTCAGCCAGGGCATGGGCACCGACATCCGCCAGGCGCTCTTCACCAAGGTAAACGAGCTTTCTGCCGCCGAGCTCGACCAGCTGGGCACCGCCTCGCTGGTCACGCGCATCACCAGCGACGTCAACCAGCTGCAGGTGGCCGTGGCGCTCGCCATCCGCCAGGGCATCCGCTGGCCGTTCCTCGCGCTCGGCTCCATGATCGCCGCCATGCTCATCGACGCGCGCCTCGGCCTCGTCTTTGTGGTGTGCACGCCGGCAATCGGCGCGGTCTTTTGGGCAGTCATGAGCCGCTCGGTGCCGCTCTTCCGTCAGATACAAGGCAACCTCGACGCCCTCACGCGCGTGACGAGCGAGAACCTGAGCGGTGCGCGCGTGATTCGCGCCTTCGGCCGTGAGGACTCCGAGGAGGCGCGCTTCACCATCTTCGCGCGCCAGCAGACGGAGGGCTCCATTATGGTGGGCCTGCTCTCGGCCTTCCTCAACCCGTCCACCTTCCTCATCCTCAACCTTGGCGTGGTGGCAATCCTCTGGTCAGGGGCCTTGCGTGTCGACGCGGGCGGCCTCACGCAAGGCGAGGTCGTGGCCTTCGTCAACTACATGACGCAGACCCTCTTGGCCATCGTGTACGTGGCAAACCTCGTGGTGACCTTCACGCGCGGCGCAGCCTCGGGTCAGCGCATCATGGACGTGCTCCGCGTCATCCCTCAGGTTCAAGACGCCCCTGAGGGCACACCCTCAATCACCCTCGAGAAGAGCTCAAGCATTCCCCCACTAACCCTCAACCAGGTAAGCTTTGCCTACCCCGAGTCATCCCAAGACGCGCTTCACAACGTTTCACTCACCCTCAATCAGGGCATGAGGCTGGGCGTCATCGGCGGCACGGGCTCGGGCAAGTCGACGTTAGCGAGCCTGTTGGTGCGCCTGTACGACCCGCACGAGGGAACCATCCAGCTTCTGGGCCATGACCTGCGCGAATACCCGCTTGACCAGCTTCGAAGCTTGGTTTCCATCGTCCCGCAGAAGGCCTCGCTCGTCACCGGAACCATACGCTCAAATCTGCAGTGGCGAGACGCGCAGGCCTCGGACGACGAGCTATGGGAGGCGCTGGAACGCGCGCAGGCGGCAGGCTTCGTGCGCGAAAAGCCCCTCGGCCTCGACGGGCTCGTCGAGGCAGGCGGCAAGAACTTCTCCGGCGGACAGCGACAACGCCTCACCATCGCGCGGGCCCTCGTCGGCCACCCTGCGCTTCTCGTACTCGACGACTCGGCCTCGGCCCTTGACATGGCAACCGACGCCAAGCTCCGCTCCGCGCTCGCCGAGATGTCTGACGTAACCACCGTCACGATCTCGCAGCGCATCACATCCATCATGAACTGCGACCTCATCCTGGTGCTCTACCACGGCAAACTTGCGGGGCTCGGCACGCACGACGAGCTTCTGCGTACCTGCGAGCTCTATCGCGAGATCGCAAGCTCGCAGCTCATGCGAGAGGAGGTGGCTGCATAATGGCAAATCCGTACGCCGGCCTGGGAACCGCCTCCGCCACGATGGCCAACGTCCGCGGCGACGCGGGCGACGCCCAGCAGGGCCTCGAGGACACCTCGTCAATGCCGGTCCGCGAGGTGCTGCGACGCCTTGCGCCCTATGTGCGCGGCCACGCGCTGGCGCTCGTGGCATCCTTTGTCTGCGCCGCCACCACCGTGATCCTGCAGCTCTACGTGCCCATCCTCGTCGGCAACGCCATCGACACGCTCATCGGCACGGGCAGGGTCGACTTCGTGGCGCTCCAGCCCATCCTGGTCCGCCTGGCCCTCGTGGTAGTAGCCGCTTCGCTTACGCAGTGGCTCTTTGGGTGGTTCGTCAGCCGACTGTCCAATCGCACCATTTGCGACCTGCGCATCGACGCGTTCGCCAAGCTCCGCACGCTGCCGCTCTCGTTCATCGACGGCCATGCCCACGGAGACGTGCTCGCGCGCATCGCAAGCGACGTCGACCAGGTGGGCGACGGCCTGCTGCAGGGGCTCACGCAGCTCTTCTCCGGCGTGGTCACCATCGTGGGAACGCTTGCCTTCATGTTCTCCATCTCCGTCCCGGTGGGCCTCGTCGTGGTCGTGGTGACCCCACTCTCCATCGTCGTGGCATCGCTCATCGCCAAGCGTTCGGCATCGAGCTTCGCCAAGCAGCAGCTCCTGCAGGGTCAGCTGGGCGGCTACGTGGAAGAGATGGTCTCAAACCAGAAGCTCGTGAGCGCCTTTGGCTACGGCGACCGCGCCATCCAGACCTTCTCGGGCCTCAACGCCGAACTGCGCGGCGTGGGGGAGCGCGCCCAGTTCGTAAGCTCGCTCTCCAACCCCTCGACGCGCCTCGTCAACAACATCACCTATGCCGTAGTGGCCATCGTGGGCTGCGTCTGCGTGGTCACGGGCGTGCCCAGCCCGCTCACCGTGGGCCAGGTGCAGAGCTTCCTCAGCTACGCCAACCAGTACATGAAGCCCTTCAACGAGATCTCGGGCGTGGTCACGCAGGTGCAGGCGGCCTTTGCCTCCGCCCGCCGCGTGCTGGCGCTGCTCGACGCGCCTGAGATGGAGCCCGACAGCCCGCAGGCCGCACTGCCCGCAGCAGACAAGCCGCAGGGCGACCTCGACTTTGACCACGTGTCCTTCTCCTACGTCAAGGACCGGCCGCTGCTGAAGGACATCACCTTCCACGCCAGCCCCGGCCAACGCATCGCCCTGGTGGGCACCACCGGCTGCGGCAAGACCACCCTCATCAACCTGCTCCTGCGCTTCTACGAGCTGGACGGCGGCACCATCCGCGTGGACGGCCGCGA
>DJXA01000226.1:10000-11324 GCA_002449555.1 Atopobiaceae bacterium UBA7016
TTTGAGGGAACGGTGCGCGAGAACATCGCCTACGGTCGTCGCGGCGCCACCGATGCCGAGGTCGAGCAGGCGGCGCTGCGAGCCCACGCCGACACCTTCATCCGCCAGCTGCCCAAGGGTTACGACACGATGCTGGGGGAGGAGGGCGGCTCCCTCAGCCAGGGCCAGCGGCAGTTGCTCTGCATCGCGCGCGCCATGCTCGCCGACGCGCCCATCCTGCTCTTGGACGAGGCCACCAGCTCCATCGACACCCGCACCGAGCTGCAGGTTCAGGCAGCCTTCGACGAGATGATGCGCGGTCGCACCTCGCTCGTGGTGGCGCACCGCCTCTCAACCATCCGTCAGGCGGACTGCATCCTGGTGATGGACGCCGGGCGCATCGCCGAGCGCGGAACGCACGACGAGCTCCTCGCCCAAGACGGCCTCTACGCCCGCCTCTACAACAGCCAGTTCTCCGAGTGAGACGTTGGGGGTAGCCCCTTTTGTTGCGCTGCAACAAAAGGGGCTACCCCCAACGTCTCATTGCGCTATGCCATCGGACGATTGCACAAATGCCACGGTCCGGCTCCCGCAACAATTGAATCGCTATCCATTGTGGCCCCGCCCCGCTGCGTAAGAAACTGATATTCAGGGACATTGCATCGAGAGGGAATCGGACCCTCCAGACGAAAGGAGACTGCAATGGATGAGGATCGTCAGGAAGTCTTTGACGCGCTGTGCACGCGCGCAAGCCAGCTGTTCGGCAAGGATCCCTCTGAGTTCACGCTCGAGACCAAGTGGGCCGACCTCAACATCAAGTCCGTGCAGGTCTCACAGATCACCACGTATCTCGAGGACGAGCTCGACATCGAGGTCCCGTACATGAAGTTCCGCCGCTGCGAGACCTTCGGCGAGTCCGTTGACTTCGTGGCCGACCTGCTGGACCAGTAAGTAGGGGAGAGCACCATGGCATTTCTTGAGCCCCACATTCCGGAGCACTGGGTTCCCGTTACCGACAAGAAGCTCTCTGACCTCGTTCAGATGAGCGGCGAGCTCGCCACCTTCAACGAGGACGAGATTCCCATCTATTGGGATCCCGACACCGAGGGCTACATCTTCCTGCACAAGGAGGAGTTCGGCGGCGTCGAGATGATGGCCGCGTACCGCGTCGCGCGCCAGCCGAACGACAACCAGGCCGACGTCGACCTGGCCAAGTCCGACGACCCGATGGCCCGCATGGGCCAGGGCTTCTGCCCTCCGTTCAACCCGCACACCTACGAGGTTGAGCCTGGCATCGTCTGCATGCAGGACCAGGAAGTGGTCATGCGCGACGGCACCAAGATCT
>DJXA01000206.1 GCA_002449555.1 Atopobiaceae bacterium UBA7016
TTTCCCGTCATATCGAAGCCCTGCAAGAAGCTATTGCAGACGGTGTGGACGTGGTGGGATACCTTCCCTGGAGTGCCTTCGACCTCGTGGCCCTGTCAACAGGCAGCATGGCCAAGCGCTACGGTTTTGTGTATGTTGACCTTGACGACGAAGGCCATGGCACGCTGGATCGTACATCCAAGAAGAGCTACTTCTGGTACCGAGATCTCATCGCACATAAGCGGGCGGAGAACAACCAAGCATAAAACAGCTCATGAGAGCTAAGTGAAAGGAGACAGACATGGGTTTTGACAAGGACTTTCTTTGGGGCGGCGCGACTGCGGCAAACCAGTACGAGGGTGGCGTCTTCGAAGGCGGCGCTGGCCTCTCCACCGCTGACGTCATGACCAACGGAGCTCATAGGGTCCCGCGTCAGGTCACCTTCCGCATGCCCGATGGCAGCTGGGACAAGCTTCCCCTGTGCTTTGGCAGCCCTGTGAAGCACCTGCCCGAAGGTGCGGTGGCTTGCACGGTCGACGATCCCGACATCTACTATCCCACGCACATCGCGAGTGACTTCTATCACCACTACAAGGAGGACATCCGCCTCTGCGCCGAGGAGGGCTTCAAGTGCCTGCGCCTCTCCATCAAGTGGAGCCGCATCTTCCCCAACGGCGACGACGAGGAGCCAAACGAGGCCGGTCTCGCCTTCTATGAGGATGTCTTCAAGACGTGCCGCGAGTACGGTATCGAGCCGCTGGTCACGCTCGAGCACTACGAGAACCCGCTCTCACTGGCCAACCGGTTCAACGGCTGGGATAGTCGCTACTTGGTGGACATCTTCGTGAAGTATGCAAGGACCTGCTTTGCGCGCTTCCACGGTTTGGTGAAGTACTACCTCACCTTCAACGAGATCAACTGCATCGAGGTGGCCCCGTACGTGACCGCCGGCCTCATCCACGCCGACCCGCAGAACATCGCGAATGCCGCGTACCACCAGTTCCTCGCCTCTGCGAAGACGGTCATCGCGGCTCACGAGGAGTGGCCGGAGCTGAAGATTGGCATGATGCTTGCTTATGGCCCCATGTACGCCATGACCTGCGATCCTGATGACCAGCTGTTGGTGATGAAGGCCGACAACGACGGCCTCTTCTTTGCCGATGTGCAGATGCTGGGCGAGTATCCCGCTTACAAGCTCATCCAGTACAAGAACGAGGGCATCACGCTGCCCATCCAGGACGGTGACCTTGAGACGCTCAAGGCTGGTACCTGCGACTTCCTGAGTTTCTCGCTCTATGGTAGCCACACGGTCACCGTGCACAAGGAAGGCTTGGAGAAGGGCGAGGGCAACGGCGCCTTCGACTTCGTCGTGGCCAACCCTTACCTTAAGACCAATGCGTGGGGCTGGGCAACCGACCCCAACTGTCAGCGCATCACGCTGAACACGCTGTACCATCGCTATCGCTGCTCGCTGTGGTGCGTAGAGAGCGGCATCGGCTGGAACGACGAGTTTGTTGACGGCACCGTGCACGACGACTACCGCATCGACTACATGCGCGCCAACATCAAGTCGATGCGCGATGCGGTCGAGCTGGATGGCATCCCCCTTATGGGCTACCTGTACTGGGGATGCGTGGACATGGTCTCCAATGGCGAGGGCGAGATGAAGAAGCGCTACGGCCAGATTTATGTTGACGCAGATGACTACGGCCAAGGCACCTTCAAGCGCTCGCTCAAGGACAGCTACTTCTGGTATCAGAAGGTCATCAAGAGCAACGGCGAGGACCTCGATTAGTGGAGGCTGGTGACGTCATGACGTCACCCAGCTCGAAGTGAGGCGACGTCACGGGTGCGGAAAGGTGCCCGTGACGTCGCTTTGACGTCCACAGGGAGGATAGACAGGGCCACAACGAATAACGTGGACATGAGAAAGGGCTCCGAGCTACCGTGAGCCACCACAGCCACTCCACCCTGATTGAGTGGGAGTAAGACCGCTACATTATACGGTTATGGCGCGCACGTGTTCAGGCAGATGGCGCTGGGCTTCGTCTTCTGCGGAGTGGCGAATACGCTTGCCCTGTGCTGTACGGCCACTGGAAATGGTCGCGTGCTCATGGTTGCTACCTATCTGCGACAGCTGATCGTGCCCCTTCCGCTCTTCGCGCTGATTATGGGCACGGCGGGGGTATCTTGGGCGTGCCTTGCCTTCGTTGCGGGTGACGTGTGCGCAGCGCTGTACGCGAGGAGCGCTTGGGGGAGGGCGATCTGACGCGTTAAGCGCCCGCTGTTTGATCTTCGACGCCTTTGCAGCCGCCCAGGAAGGTCACCTCATAAGGACGAGGCAGAGCCGCGTATCCCCAACTTACAGGAGTGCTGCCTCCCAAGGTCGGCTTGTCCGCTCTTGGGAGGCAGTGTCCTTTGCTGTCACAGGGTCGTGATGGGACGGAGGATCCCGTGGGAGCGGCTCCGTCCTTTCTGGGCGTGTAGCGTTAGCCGGCTGCTTTTATGAGGTCCGTCAGCGTCACGTGTGGATTGCGGTAGTGCACCTCGGGGTTGGGCTCCTGGTACTTGGTGAAGCGGATGGCAGCCTTGGGGCATGCGTGGACGCAGGCGTAACAGCCCGCGCAGGTGGTGTAATCCCAGCTGGGCCTGTTGTCTTCCATGGTGATCGAGCGCATGGGGCACACGCGCGAGCACGTGCCGCATCCGATGCAGGCGTCGGTCAGGCGATAGAGGGGGTTGTCGAGGCGAGGGTGCAGGTCAAAGGCCGGATTCGCCATGTAGCCCTCGTAGAAGTCGACCTCCTCCTGCGTGGCGGGCTGAATGTAGTGCCTGCGAGCCGCGATGTCGGCGCGCACGGCTTCGAGCTGCTCGTCCACGTGCTTCTCGGGGTCGATGCGCATCTGCTCTTCCATATCAAAGACCTGTATGGCGTTGTCGACCATGATCACGGTGTTGTAGTAGTCCACGTGCCTGCCAGCCGCCTCGAGGCGCTTGCTCACGCGCTCGGCGATGCCGCCGCTGTGCATGCCAAAGGTGCTGACGATAAAGAAGTAGTCGGTGTCGAACGTCGAGGTTGCGATGAACCTGTCCACCACGTCGGGCAGGTCAAACTCAAAGAGCGGCACGACGATGCCGATGGCGTCACCCTGGTAGTGGCGATCGGTCTTGCGCAGCTCTTGCGCGATGCTGACCAGCTCATCCCCGCCGCCGATTTGCCGCGCTGCATAGAGACTGTTGCCGGTCGCGGTGAAGTAAAAGATCATGATGATTCCTCCC
>DJXA01000020.1:0-3604 GCA_002449555.1 Atopobiaceae bacterium UBA7016
ATGGTGTTCAGCGACCGCGGCACGGTGGTGCGCTGGATGGCCCAGACCACGTTTGTGCTGATGGCGCTCGTGTACTTCTTGGTCTCGCGCCTGCTGAACGAGGTGGTCGTGACGCCGATGTCGCGTATGGGCGACGAGCTGGACGCCATCTGCGACGGCAAGCTGGACACGGTGGTGGACGCCCGAGGCAGCGCCGAGTTCGTGGGCCTTTCGACGGGCATCAACACGACGGTCGACCGCCTGAAGGAACTGATCGCCGAGGCCAAGAAGCGCATCGAGGAGGAGCTCGCGACGGCGGAGGCCATTCAAAGGTCGGCACTGCCCTCGCTCTTCCCGCCGTTCCCCGAGATTGACTCCTTTGACCTGTACGCC
Organism: Atopobiaceae bacterium UBA7016; assembly: GCA_002449555.1. Classification (GTDB taxonomy): domain Bacteria; phylum Actinomycetota; class Coriobacteriia; order Coriobacteriales; family Atopobiaceae; genus UBA1367. The sequence goes on from DJXA01000020.1 coordinate 373, forward strand.
CACATGACGCCGGCGCGCGAGGTGGGCGGCGACTTCTACGACTTCTTCCTGACCGACGAGAACACCGTGGCGTTTCTGGTTGCGGACGTGTCGGGCAAGGGCATCCCGGGCGCCCTCTTCATGATGGCCGCCAAGGCGGAGCTGGATAACTTCTTGAAGACCGGTGTCGACGTGGACGAGGCGGTGAAGCGCTCAAACGAGCGCCTCTGCGAAGGCAACGACGCGGACATGTTCGTGACCGCGTGGGTGGGCAAGCTGGACTACCGCACGGGCACCGTCACGTTCGTCAACGCTGGGCACAACCCACCGCTTCTGCGCCACGACGGCGAGTGGACGTGGCTCAGGCAGAAGAGCGGCCTCTTCATGGGGTCGTTCGAGACGGCCAAGTACAAGAGCTTCCAGCTGACGCTGCAGCCTGGCGACGAGCTGCTCGTGTACAGCGACGGCGTCAATGAGGCGTTTAGCGCAGACGGCGTGGAATACGGAAACGACCAGCTTGAGGCCTTTGTGGCGGCCCACAGCGAGCTTGGCCCGCAGGAACTGGTGGACGCCCTGCGCGCCGACGTGGCCCGCTGGGCAGAGGGCGCCGAGCAGTCGGACGACATCACGATCCTCGCGCTCGAGTACCATCCCGAAAGCAGCTGGTTTGCCGAGCTGTAGTAGCGATTGTTGGCAGTGAGACGCCGGGGGGAGCCCCCTTTGTTGCATGCAACAAAGGGGGCTCCCCCCGGCGTCTCACAAAAGCTACCCGATGATGGGGCCGCGGCCAGGACAGATGGTGTATCCGGCGTAGTCCGTCATCAGCTGGTTGCGGGCGAGCGCAGCCAGGCCGGGGTTAGCGTCGGTGTTAGCCATCAGCGACGGCTGCAGCTCCTCGTAGGCGCGCTGTTTCTCGCTCAGCCCGGCGGTGTTGATGAACAGGTCGCCGGTAAAGAGCAGCTTCAGCTCGGGGCAGGCAATGACGGTCTCGCCGCGCACGTGCCCGCCCGCGCCGGCAATAACCTGGAACATCCAGTTGCCGAAGCGAATGGCGCCGATGGGCTCGAGCAGGTCGTCGGTGGTGCGGCGGCCAATCACGGCGCAGCGACTCAGGTGGGGCGGCTCGTAGCGCGAGATGATTTTGGACAGCGCGATGTACGGAGCGTCCAGCTCGTTGCGCTCGCGATAGCTGGGGCGCCCGGCCGTCTCAAGCTCGAAGTTGTGATAGCTGTCGCGCGCCACGTAAACGGTGTCAAACAGGCGCAGCAGGCCGCAGTTGTCGATGTCGGGATTGGTGACCACCACGCTCTTGCGGCGCGTGGAGAAGTTCTTGAAGAGGCCCTCCAAGAGCTCGTCAATCTCGGGCTCGAAGTAGCCAAAGCCGCAGTCAACAAACAGCAGCGACTCGTAGTACTCGAGCACGTACATGTTGGACCCGCACGGCGGCTCGATGGCATACAGCATGAGGTGGTCGGCCAGGCGACGGGTGGTGACGGTGGCGTCAAAGCCCTCGCCGGTGTGCTCGGTGATGAAGCGCGCGAAGCGCCTGATGTTGGCAAACGCCTCCTCCGGCGACTCCTCGCGCTCGTCGAGCGTCTGCATGACCTGTGCGGCGTAGGTCAGCACAGCGTTGGTCTCGTTCTGCGAAAGGTCGAGCAGCTCGCGCATCTCGTTGGCAAACGTCACGTAGAAGACGGTGCTGTCAAGCAGGTGGTCAGAGCCGTCGTAGTCAAGGACGCGCACCTCGCAGATCTTGGAGATGTCGTCGATGAGGCCCTTGATCTCGGTGGAGTCCTCCACCACGAGGCCCATCTTAAAGTTTTGATACGGCGTGCCGTTCTCCTGCGAGTTGATGTAGGAGATGTTGACGTCGTGATCCTTGATGACCTCAAGGGTGGGGAGCAGCGTGCCCGGACGGTCGGGCAGCTTGAGCTCGATGAGGATGATCTGGCGCATGCCCGGGTCATCGGCCAGGTACTGAACCTCCTTGAGGCGCGCGGCGATGCGCTCCTGCTGCTCCTCGGTGGCCTCTACCTCGATGAACAGCGCATTCTCGTCCACGGCCTTGTTGTAGTTCACGCGGACGATGTTGCCGCCGTTCTCGGCGATGGCCTTGGCCGAGATAAGAAACGCGCCGGCTTGGTCGGGCGTCTTGGTGATGTAGGTGCTGCGCATGGTGCCTCCTGCAGATTTGTGCGTCCCTACGATGATAGGCGTTTCGCGTCCTCTGAGAATTTCGGTAGCGTTCTCGAAACGAGTTATGCAGCTCGTGGGTATAAGTTGGGCATGCTCGACGATTGGAGGCCGACATGGACGAGAGCATGCAGAAGTTTGACCAAAACGCAGGTGGCGGCGGATTTCACGAGCCTTGGCAGCCCTCAACCGCAATCCGGATAGCCATGATTGTGGCGCTCATCGCGATTGGTGCGCTGTCGTTCTTCTTTGTGGGGCCGCGCCTGTCGTCCGTCGATACGTACACGTCCACCATCGAGGAGCTGGACCAGAAGCGCCAAGTGGTGCTGGGTCTGGTGACGGGCTCCACGGCCGCGTCGGCCGCCATGTCGGTGCTCCCCGGAGACGCGGGCACGCCCATCGCAGAGAAGCTCGCCGACCTGTCGACCGACTTCCTCATTGTGCTCGCGGCCATTTGGCTTGAGAAGTACCTGCTCACCATTCTGGGCGCGGCGTCCACCAGAGTGCTGGTGCCGCTGGCCATGCTCTGCCTGGTTGGGGCGGTCATCTGCTGGAACAACCGCTACCGCATGGTCTTGGGGCGCCTGGGCAGCAAGCTGCTGCTGTTTGGCCTCTGTCTGGTGCTGGTGGTGCCCACGAGCGTGTGGGTCTCAAGCCGGATAGAGAACACCTATCAGGTGAGCGTGAAGGAGGGGCTGACCGTCGAGGAACTGGCCGACAAGTCGACGGAGGCCGCCGATGCCGTGGCTGACGCGGCTACCACGACGGCGGAGAACGCCACCGCCACTGACGCGCAGACCACGGCGAGCGATTTCTTCGAGAACCTCTTCTCCACGGCTGCCAACACGGTGACGACCGGCGTGAGCAGCCTCACGCAGGAGGCACAGGATGCGTTCAACGGATACATCGAGGCACTGGCCATGATGATCGTCACGTCGTGCGTGATTCCCATCCTGGTGCTGGTCTTCTTCCTGTTGTTGCTGCGCTCGGTTCTGGGCATTCCCATCGACATCCCCACGTTTGGCCCTCGCATGAGGTAACGCTTGGCGATCGTTGACAT
>DJXA01000020.1:3794-3916 GCA_002449555.1 Atopobiaceae bacterium UBA7016
ATGTCAACGATCGCAGGTTTTTAGTCGGACACGTCGGAGTCGAGGACGGCGGAGAAGCCGTACTCGGGGAACTGCGCCTGCATCTTCTCAAGCGCACGGTCAACCACGGCCTGGCGGCTCTT
>DJXA01000020.1:4053-4910 GCA_002449555.1 Atopobiaceae bacterium UBA7016
AGGCCGTGGAACTGCAGCACGTCCTCGTCCTCGTCAACAATCTGCTGCAGCGCCTGCCTGATGCGCGCGGTCTCCGAGCCGTCGGTGGTGTTGGTGGAGTAGATGCCCACGGTGTGCAGGATGACGCCCGTCTTGCGATACACCACGGCCTGAATCTCCCTGGTCAGGCGGTCGATGTCGCGTGCCGTAAGCTGCTCGTCAACCTCCACGTGGACTGATCCCTGCAGGCGTTGGGGACCGTAGTCGGTCAGGAAGAGGTCGTAGGCGCCGCGCACGTGGTCCACCGAGGTAACGGCCTCGCGGATGGCGGTGGTGACGTCGGCGTCAACGCGCTCGCCCAGCACCTTGTCGAGCGCCTCGCCCAGCATCTCGATGCCGCTCTTGATGATGACCACCGAGATGATGGCGCCGAGCCACGCCTCGAGGCTGATGCCCGTGAAGAGGAAGATGAAGGCGGCGACGAGGGTGGAAGCCGAGATGATGGAGTCCATGGTGGCGTCCTCGCCCGATGCGACGAGGGCGTCGGCGCCCAGGTGCTTGCCCTCGGCCTTTACGTAGCGGCCCAGAACCAGCTTCACCACCACGGCCGCGGCCACGATGATGAGCGTGACCGGCTCGTAGGTGGCCGCCTCGGGATGGATGATGCCCTGCACGGACTCGCTGAGCGACGTGATGCCGGCCCACAGCACGATGGCCGAAACCACGATGGTAGTGAGGTACTCGATGCGGCCGTAGCCGTAGGGATGCTTCTTGTCAGGCTGCTTGCCGGCGAGGCGCGTGCCCACGATGGTGATGATGGAGCTCGCGGCGTCAGAGAGGTTGTTGACGGCGTCGAGCACGATGGCGATGGAGTTGCT
>DJXA01000252.1:0-4452 GCA_002449555.1 Atopobiaceae bacterium UBA7016
CAAGGATTCTCCGGTGGGACCTGCGGCGTTTTCTCGGCTGTCTTATGCCTGCGGAAGCTGGTTGGCGCTGCGCCAAGCGTCGAAGGCCTTCAGCTCGGGCTCGCACAGCGTCATCGCGAAGGTGGCGACGGCCAGGTCGTCGGCGATGCCCAGCACCGGCACGTTGTCAGGAATGAGGTCCTTGCCCTTCAGCAGATAGAGGAAGGTTGCCACCAGCGAGGCGACGACCTTGGGAGAAACCTCGGTGTACTCCTGGGTCATGTACGCCTTGACCATGTCGATCATCAGCGGAACGTTGGCCGCAGCGGTCTTGAACGTGTCGGGCAGGTTCTGCAGCTGCTGCTGAATCTGGGCAATCAGCTCGTCGACCTTAGCGGGGTCGTTGATAAGCTCCTGAGCCTGCGCGATGCCGCCCTCGATGATTTCCTTTGCCTTGTCGAGGTTGAAGTCCTCTGCCATGGTGGCTCCTTTCGTTGCCGGTTGCGTTGTGCACAGTGTAGCGCGTGGCGTTGGGGATGCTTGCGCACGTGCCGAGTCGAACACGGCGAGCGTAGCTACTGCAGCACGCCTTCAGCGGTGAGCGCCTGACAGATACGCTCGAAGTGCAGCACCGTGGAGTCCTTGTTCAGCTGGCAGATTTCGTCCCATGTGCACAGGCGGAAGTCGATGGCCTCCCCGTCAACGAGCCGCACGTCAGCGGGGGTGAAGTCCAGATGCAGGTGGTAGAAGTCAACGATGTAGTTGTCCCCACGCGCGAGGTCTACATTCTCGTAGCTGTAGATCGCAGAAAGCGGCTCGTGGCCAACCGTGAGGCCAACCTCTTCGGGCACCTCTCGGCGCACGGCGTCAAGCGTCGTCTCGCCAGCGCGCACGCCGCCGCCGGGAATCTCCCACCATCCGGCACCCCAGCGCTTCTCAAGCGAGCGCTGCGTCACCAAGAGACGGCCGTCGGGTGTCTCGATGAGGGCGAGCACATAGAGCATATACTGCCCTTCCTTGAGGAAGGCGCCTTCGCGCGGGATGGTAAGCCCCGTGCGGTTGCGGTCGTGGTCATAGACATCAATCATTTCTTCCATGAGAGGGTCCAGTCGATTGCGGACGGGCTTTGCGCTTGCCATTGTACGTGCCTGCGTGAACCATGTTGGTGCCCAGGCGGCGATGGTAACCAGATGGAGAAGCGGCTTCAGCCCCTCTCGCCGTCAGCGCGCTCGCGTCTGCCAGCGCGTTTCAGGTACCCGCGCAAACGGCTCGCATAATGGGGACATGGGCGCGGGGCGTCCCGCGCGAGAAAGCGAAGAGGGGAGCTCACATGCTGCATGAGGTTAAGTTTGCGTCGAGCAACGGTCGCGACGAGGTGACGGGCTGGATCTATGTGCCTGCCTGCGAGCCGGTGGGTATCCTCCAGTTGATTCACGGTTTTGGCGAGCACTCTCGCCGCTACTTCCACATGATCGTTGCCCTGATGGACGCGGGATTCATCGTCGCGGCAAACGACCACGTGGGCCACGGTGCCACCGCCATCGCCAACAACACGTGGGGCGACTGGGGCGACGCGGGCCCGCATACCATGATGGAGGACGAGAAGCTCTTCCACGACGTGGTGGTCGAGAAGTATCCCAACCTGCCGTACTTCATGTTTGGCCACTCCATGGGCTCGATGATCGCGCGCGACTTCTCCGCCAAGTACGGCGACCTGCTGACGGCCGTTGTCTACTGCGGAACCACGGGCGTCTTCGAGAGCACGGCTGACGCGCGCAAGATGGCCGACGACCTGGTCAAGGCCGGCAAGGCGCACGAGAGCGACCCAAGCATTACGGCCGCGCTGTTTGGCTGGATGTTCAGCCGCTGCGAGGAGGGCGCGAAGCTGGGCAACGAGTGGATTTGCCACGACCCGTGGGTGCAGAAGGACCACGCCGAGGACCCGTTTGACGCATTCACGCATCCTACGCACAACATCAGCATGCGCGACTTCATTGACATGATGCTTTGCATCGAGGGCACCGAGTGGGCCGAGAAGGTTCCGACGGGGCTGCCCATCCTGCTCATCGCGGGCGACCAGGACCCGGTGGGCAACTTTGGTGAGGGCGTCTATCAGTGCGCCAATTGGCTGCATGCGACCGGCCACGACGTGACCACGCAGCTGTGGAGCGGCTACCGCCACGAGATCCACAACTACGACGACATCAAGTTTGATGTCGAGCAGACGCTCGTCGATTGGCTGCTCCTGCAGCTGTAAACACCTGCGACTGAGACAAAGGGGGTAGCCCCCAACGTTGCATTGCAACGTTGGGGGCTACCCCCTTTGTCTCAGGCATCCTAGATAAGGATTCCGTTGCAGTGGTCCACCTCGTGCTGGATGATCTGGGCGGTCCAGCCGGTGAAGCGCTGCTCGTGCCACGCCATGCCTAGGTCTTGCCAACGAACAACAATCTGCTGGTAACGGGTGGTGGCGCGGCGCCCTGGAAGCGACAGGCACCCCTCTTCAGTCTGATACGCACCACTCTTCTCGATAATCTCTGGGTTGAGCATGGCGACGTGCGCGCCGTTGTCATCGATGGCGATAACGCGCTTGCGGATACCCACCATGTTTGCGGCAAGCCCCACGCACTCGTTGGCATGGGCGGCCAACGTGTCAAGCAGGTCCTGCGCTATCGCGACATCCTGTTCGGTGGCGAGCTCGCTGGGCATGCGCAGGGCAAGGCGCGAGGTGACGATGGCACGCTTCATGGGGCTTCCTTTCGCAGGGGGCAAGGTTGCATGCCCATGATACAATCGCGAGACAAACGGCGAGGAGGCTTTCGTGCAGACGTTCACCAAGACAGACCGGTTCGGGCGCGCGTCGCTGGTGGGGGAGGCCGCGGCGCTTCGTTGGCTTGCCGAGGCGGAGGCCGATGGTGGCCTGCATGTGGCACGGGTGGTCTCCGCGTCCGACACCGAGCTGGTGGAGGAGCGTATCGTGACGGGTGCTGCGACGATGGATGCGGCGCGACGCGCGGGCGCTGCCCTGGCGGTCACGCACGCAGCTGGTGCCCCGTGGTGGGGATGCCCGCCCGCTGGCTGGTTCGGGGCGTATCGCCTGGACCACTCTCTGACGCCGACGGTTGAGAAGCATAACGCGCCGTCTACCTGGGGCGCATTCTATGCGGAGTATCGCGTGATGCACTACGTGCGCGTGCTTCGTGACGAGGGCTCGTATGGCGCGGAGGAAGCTGCAGTGTTCGAGCGGCTTGCGGGGCGGCTCTCGGATGGGGCCTTTGACGCTCCGCAGCCTGCGCTCGTGGGTGCGCGCGGGCACAAGGTGGCGCGCTTGCACGGTGACCTCTGGGCGGGAAACCTCTTGTGGGATACCAGTCCTGACAACACCACCGGCGCGGCGCTCATTGACCCTATGGCCTGTGGCGGGCACGCAGAGACTGACCTCGCCATGCTCGACCTGTTTGGATGCTCGCATCTGGACGAGCTGCTGCGTGGCTACAACGAGACGTCTTCCTTGGCGAATGGCTGGCGCGAGCGCATCAGCCTGCACCAGGTGGCGCCGCTCTTGTTGCACTGCGTGCTCTTTGGTGGCCACTACCTGTGGTCCGCCCTCCAGGTTGCCAAGCGCTACATCTAGCAAAGGCTGCACTACAAGGTCCGACCTTCTGGTCCAAGCGGATAGGATTCCAGTCTCGCGCGGGAGGACGTCTCGCTGTACACCAATGGCTTTGATGACGTGGTGGCGCGCATCGCCTTTGACGGCGTGGGCGTGTATGGACGTCAGTTCTCCAGCACCTCACCGGAGTTTGGTACGTCGGGATCGTTCGACAAGTGCTGGCTGCGCGAGGAAGATGGTCCCCACCTTATCAAACGTGGTTCAGACGGTTATGCCAACGCGGGCTTTGAGCCGTATGCCGAGAAGCTGTGCTCAGATATCCTTGACGCGGCATACGTGAGCCATGTCCCATACACCTTACGCAACTATCACGGAAAGCTAGCGTCTGACTGTCCGCTCTTTACTTCCGAGGAACTTGGATTTGTTCCGGCCGCTCGTATGTTTGAGCGCGGATTTGACATTGATGACGTTCTGGCCTTTACCGCCACTCATGGTGGGGAAGAGCTGTTCCGCGAGACGGTGGTTATGGATGCCGTCTGTGTGAACGTTGACCGACACGCAGGTAACTACGGTTTCCTCGTGGACAACGACACGGGTGAGGTGCGCGGCATGGCACCGCTCTTTGACCAGAACATGGCGCTCTTTCCGTACCTCATGGAGCATGATGATGTGGACGAGTACCTTTTGAATCAAGGACCGAAAATCGGCGGGGATTTCGTCGTCGTTGCGCGCGCATTGCTGACCTCTGACATTCGCTCGAAGCTCGTCGCGCTGAAGGACTTTGAGTACGAGGACCCTGGCTTTGGCTATCCGGCATGGAAGCTTGAGGTGGCCAACCGCATAAAGACGCAAATGATCGA
>DJXA01000252.1:4598-7785 GCA_002449555.1 Atopobiaceae bacterium UBA7016
GATGTTGCGACGACGAGGGCGATGCCTTCTACCTGCGCATAGTTGACAACGATACGGGCGATACACATCTTGTCCAGGGCGTACTGAGCTGCCGCGTCGCGCAGCTCTCCACGCGCTACATGCGGTGTGGTCAGCGAGAAGTGGCGGACCTCAAACGCCAGCTCCTCGTCGTGGCGGCGATACCAGCTGCGAAGCGGTTGGGCCGTCGCCTTGAACGCCGCCTCCTTGGCTCCAAACGCGGTGGCATAGCCTAGCGCAAGGTCTTCGCTCCAGCGCCCTCGCACAATCGTGCGCTCGGTGTCGTCAAATACGAGCTTGATGAAGCGCTGCGTGAAGGGACGGTCGTCAAAGTCAGAGCTGGACGCGAGGTCGACCCCAACGCCCAGAAGTGGGGAGTCGCTCGTCATGCGCGCCCACGCGCAGGCGAGCAGGTCGCCCTCGTCGGCAAGGCTGATCGCCAAGCTCGTGTCCTCCTGGCCATCGGGGCCAACCACGAAGGGCGCCTCGCGCTCGTCATACGCAATGCGCAGGTCATGGGGGTCATCTGCCATGGGAAGCGTCAGGATGCCCGTCTCATGCGTGCCCCACGACGTGGCTCCGCGCATGATGGCGATGCCATAATCCTCGCAGCCCAGCGCGCCAAACGCCTTGTCTGCGAGCGCGTCGATGGCGGGAGAGCAAATGCGGTGCAGCTCAGGCATGGCAGGCACTCCGTTTCTATCTCAGGCTGCCTTCGGCACCCTTGGCGGGGTGCGCGTCAAGCTGCTCGCGGGGGATGCTCGCCATGCCGTCTCGCAAGGCCGAGAGCAAGGCCTGCTTGTCGCGTGGCAGCCAACCGGTCACGGGCACGGGGTTGCTCACGTGCGCGCCAAAAAACACGCAGTCGTCCAGCTCAAGCCCCTCAAGAAAGGTAATCTCCTCCTCAAGGTACTGTCCCAGCGTGCACTCCTCAAACGCGCCGCGTTCGATGAGGCCAACCAGCGGTGTGCCCGGGTCCACATGCAGGGGAGAGACAAAGATGAGCGTCGGCTGCGCCTCGTTTACCAGCGCGGCGTTTGCGGCAGCATGCTCGGCGATGCGCTTGGGCCCCGCCGCGGCGTTGATGATGTTGACGTTGAAGGGAAGGCCCGCGGCATGCAGCCGCGCGAACTGACGCCGCGCCTCTTCCACGGTGTAGCCCTTGTTCATAAACGCGAGCACGTCATCCAGCCCGCTCTCCACGCCAATGTTGATGTTGTCATAGCCTGCTGCGGCCAGCGCCGCCAGCTCTTCGTCGGTCTTGGCCGCCACGTTGGGTATGCGCGCGTAGCAGCCAATGGTTTGCACGTTGGGCAGCGCCTCGTGGATTATCTCCGCGATGTTGAGCAGCGCGTCCGCAGGCAGGCAAAACGCGTCGCCGTTGACGAGAAACACGCGCCGCACCTGCGGATATGCCCATGCGGCCTCCGCGATGTCGTCGACGATCTCTTCCAGGGGCGAGACGGCAAAGTTGACGTCGCGGTACATGCTGCAGAAGGTGCAGGCATTGTGGCTGCAGCCGCGCGTTACCTGCAGCAGGAGAGACCTGGCCTCGTAGGGCGGTCGAAACGTCATGCCGTCGTAATGCATTGCTGCTCCCTGCTTCCCAGCCGGACCAGAAGGTCCGACCCTTTGGTTCACCTACCACGTGATGCCTGCCCAGACGTCTGCCAGCGTATCTTCGCTGATGGACGCCTCGGTGACGCCGTCAGGCAGACTCTCGTTTACCACGACGGTAAGCACCTGCCCGTTCGCAACCTCCGCGGCGGAAGCCAGACATACGTTCAGACGTCCATACTCGTCATTGAACGAGTAACGTCCCCAGGAAATCTCGTGCCCGCCCATCGTGGCCTGGGCAACCTGCCCAACCTCGATATCGGTATAACGCCCGCCAAACAGGTGGCTCGTGATGATGGTGTCCTCGTTCAGCTGCCAGGCAAGAAAGTCGTCCACGTCATCCGCCGCATAGGTGAGCACCACGTTGCCAGTCTCAAAGGTGTAGGTCAGGTGAGTGGTGGAGGTGCTTGGGTCGTCTTCCGGCGCGTCTTCCGTGGCAACGCCGATGACCCAGGAGGGTGGTGTCACCGCAAGCGTTGGCGCATCGGCGGCATCCCAGCTCACCAGGGAATACGTCTCATACGTGCGCTCGCCGTAATCGTTAGAGGGAACCCAGTCGCTGAGCATACGCTCGCCCACGCCGCTGCAGGTGACGAGCGTAATGGTGAGGAGCGCCGCGCATAGAAGTCCCAGTGCTGCCGGAACAAACCGCCAAAGTGAATGGTCCTGTCTAGGCATGAGCGCCGCTCTCCCTATCGTGGTGAATGAGGCTTAAAACCCATGGTAGCACCGGGAGGGCCTTGCGGTAGAATGGGACGCCCACGGAGGCGGTGACGAGAGGAGCACGGATGGCGCAGCAGAGCGGACCGACGCTTGGTGACGCCCGCGCCGTCCTTTCTGAGCACTTTGGCTACCAGGAGTTTCGTCCTGGTCAGGAGGCCATCATCCAAGCGGCTCTGGCGGGGCGCGACTCGTTTGCCGTCATGCCCACCGGTTCGGGCAAGTCGGTCTGCTACCAGGTGCCTGCGGCACTGCTTGGCGGGCTCACCATCGTGGTATCGCCGCTCATCTCGCTGATGGCTGACCAGGTGCGCGCACTTAAAGAGGCGGGCATCCGCGGCTCGTTCTACAACTCGACGCTCAAGCCGCGCGTGCGGCCCGAGGTGCTGCGTCGTGCGCTTGCGGGCTGGTACGACATCATGTACGTGGCGCCCGAGCGTCTGACTGACCCGTCGTTTATGGACTTTGCCGCCCAAGCGCACATTACGCTGGTTGCGGTGGACGAAGCCCACTGCGTGAGCCAGTGGGGCCAGGACTTCAGGCCCGCGTATCGAGCCATCGCGAGCTTTGTGGATGCGCTTCCCGTGCGGCCGCCGGTCATGGCGCTGACGGCTACGGCTACCGCGCGCGTGCGCTCGGACATCGCCAACCTGCTGGCCCTGCGCAACCCCGTGGTGCAGGTGACGGGCTTTGACCGTCCCAACCTGCGCTTTGCTACGTTGGAGCTGACGCCCAAGCAGCGCGAGAAGTGGCTCGCCAACTATCTGCGTGCGCATCCGGGCGATGCGGGAATCGTGTACGCCACCACGCGCAAGAAGGTTGAGCAGCTTGC
>DJXA01000229.1:0-2422 GCA_002449555.1 Atopobiaceae bacterium UBA7016
CGCACCGGCATCCAGTACCAGCAGTTCAACACCGCCTATCAGCTCTGCGCCCTCTCCCGCGAGGACCGCGCGTCGCTTGATGCGGCCGAGACCTTCCTCATGGTGCCTGACTACCTCAACTGGGTCCTCACGGGCGTCAAGGCAAACGAGTACACCAACGCGAGCACCACGGCCCTCGTCGGCGCCAAGACCATGGACTGGGACGACGAGCTCATCGCACGCCTGAACCTCCCCCGCAAGATCTTCCAGCCCATCCAGATGCCCGGCACGACCCTGGGAGGCCTCAGGCCCGAGGTGGCCGAGCGCGTGGGCTTCGACTGCGAGGTTGTGCTCGTGGCGAGCCATGACACCGGCAGCGCCTGGCTTGCCGTACCGGCCCGCGACGACAAGGCCGTCTACTTCTCCTCCGGCACCTGGAGCCTCGTGGGCGTTGAGAACCGCGCGGCCATCTGCACGCCCGAGAGCGCCCTGGCCAACTTCACCAACGAGGGCGGCTACGAGGGACGCTTCCGCTACCTCAAGAACATCATGGGCCTCTGGATGATCCAGAACGTGCGCAAGGAGCTTGGCGAGCAGACGGGGACCGCACCCACCTGGGACGAGCTCGTCGCCGCCGCGGAGGATGCGCGCGCCGCGGGCTTCCATGCCGTGGTCGATGCCGATGACCAGGAGTTCCTTGCCCCTGCGAGCATGCTCGGCGCGCTGCGCGAGGTCTGCGAGCGCTCCGGCCAGCCCGTCCCCGCCACGATGGGCGAGTACGCCCTCTGCGTCTACGACTCGCTCGCGGCCGACTACGCGCACACCATCGAGCTTCTGAGCGCGCTGACGGGCGTGGCGTACACAAGCATCAACATCGTTGGCGGCGGCTCGAACAACGGCTACCTCAACCAGGCCACGGCTGACCAGTGCAAGCTGCCCGTCTTTGCGGGCCCCACCGAGGGCACGGCGCTGGGCAACCTCATGGTCCAGTTCATCCACTCCGGCGAGTACGCGAGCCTCGAGGAGGCCCGCGCGGCAATCAAGCAGAGCTTCGAGATCAAGGAATACCTGCCTCGCTAAAGGCGGCACATATCGCACAGGGGCAAACCCGCCCCTACCGACAAGAGAGGAAAGACATCATGGCAAACGTGGACTTTGACTTTGACTCACTGCGCGAGGCAGCGACGGACGTGCTTGAGAGCGCGGCGCAGGGCGTGAACCGCATTGCGATGGAGAACCTTGAGTTTGTCAAGGGCTTCACCCGCATGTGCAACGACGGCTGGCTGCAGGGCTGGCACGAGCGCAACGGCGGCAACCTCACCTACCGCATGACCGACGAGGACGTCGCGGCCGCCCGCCCGTTCTTTGACGCCAAGCCGCGCGAGTGGGTTGAGATGGGCGTCACCGGCGAGAACCTCGCGGGCTCCTTCTTCCTGTCCACCGGCTCGGGCAAGTACATGCGCAACGTCACCGAGGACCCCGCGCACAACATCGGCATCGTCGAGATCAACGAGACCGGCACCGCCTACCGCATCGTGTGGGGCCTGCTTGACGGCGCCAAGCCCACGAGCGAGTTCCCCAGCCACTTCATGAACCACTCCGTGCGCGTCGCCGCCACCGACGGCGCCGACCGCGTCATCTACCACGCGCACACCCCGGGCATCATCGAGATGAGCTTCATCGTGCCGCTGACCGACCGCGACTTCACGCGTCGCCTCTGGCAGATGATGACCGAGTGCGTCGTGGTCTTCCCCGCCGGCGTGGGCGTGGTGCCCTGGATGGTCCCCGGCGGCCCTGCCATCGCCGAGGCGACGAGCAACCTGATGAAGACCTACTCGACCGCCGTCTGGGCGCATCACGGCCTCTTTGCCGCCGGACCCGACTTTGACACCACCTTTGGCCTGGCGCACACCGTCGAGAAGGCCGCCGCGCTCTACGTTGCCGCCCGCGCGGCCAACGGCGGCTCCGAGGACTGGCTGAACAAGATCGAGGACAAGGGACTCGTCGACACCTGCCGTGACTTCAACATCGCCATCAACCAGGCGTTTGTCGACTAGGAAACGAGCTTCGGTGCGGTTTGGGGGTAGCCCCTAAACCGCACTGGCCGCACCGTGGTGCGGTTTAGGGGCTACCCCCAAACCGCACGGCCCACCACACTGCCCATGAAAGGAGATCCCATGCTCGTTGAAACCAAGGCCAAGGTCGCCGTCTTCTCCATCGCGCTCGGCGCGTACCTCCCGCAGTTCCCCGAGCTCGTGCCCGAGTTCGAGCAGCAGTACGCCGACTTCGTAGCCACCCTCCCCAGCACCGTCGAGGTCATCGACGGCGGCCTATGCACCACCAAGGAGGCCGCAGCAGCGGCGGGCGACAAGTTCCGCGCCGCCGACGTCGACCTCGTCTTCTGCCAGCTCCTCACCTACGCCACCAGCTACAACATGCTGCC
>DJXA01000229.1:2512-2642 GCA_002449555.1 Atopobiaceae bacterium UBA7016
GCGACCTGAACGTGCCTGTCGTGCTTGTCAACCTGCAGAAGGTGCGCTGCCTCGACTTCGAGACCGCGGGCACGGCCGAGTGGCTGGGCATCGGCTACGCAGGCGGCGCCGTGGGCGAGATGGTGGCCGA
>DJXA01000229.1:2713-2879 GCA_002449555.1 Atopobiaceae bacterium UBA7016
AGATGGTGGCCGACCTTGAGCGTGCGGGCAAGCGCCATGCCGTCATCACCGGCGTCGTCGAGGGTGGGGACCCGCAGGTCGCAACCGAGATCGAGGACTGGTGCCGCGCCGCGCAGGTGCGCCGCCGCCTGCGCTACACCAACCTCGCGCAGATCGGCCGCCCGTA
>DJXA01000222.1 GCA_002449555.1 Atopobiaceae bacterium UBA7016
CCGGTGTACTCCTCGCCCACCTCGGGAACCTTGACGATGGCCTTGATGCGCTCGGCAGCAGCCTCGCCTGCACCGTTGGTGCCGGCGATGAAGATGGTGCCGTCCTCCTGGATGTCGACGGTGGCGCCGGTGTCGTCCTGGATGCCACGGATGACCTTGCCGCCAGAGCCGATGACGTCACGAATCTTGTCGGTGGGAATGGTGATGGTGATGATCTGCGGGGCGGTGGACTTGGTAGCCTCACGCGGCGCCGGGATCTGCTCGAGCATGGCGTCGAGGATGAACATACGGCCCTCGTGCGCCTGCATCAGGGCGTTGCGCAGGATCTCGGGGGTCAGGCCGGTGGCCTTGTTGTCCATCTGCATGGCCGTGATGCCCTTGGTGGTGCCGCAGACCTTGAAGTCCATGTCGCCGAGGAAGTCCTCGAGGCCCTGGATGTCGGTCAGGACGACGGTCTTGCCCGCCTCCTGGATGAGGCCCATGGCGACGCCGGAGACCGGACGCTTGATGGGCACGCCGGCGTCCATCAGGGCGAGCGTCGAGCCGCAGGTAGAGGCCATCGAGGAGGAGCCGTTGGACTCCATGACCTCGGAGACCACGCGGATGGTGTAGGGGAACTCCTCCTCGGAGGGGATCACGGGCAGAAGCGCGCGCTCGGCGAGGGCGCCGTGGCCCAGCTCACGACGCTTGGGGCTGCCGATGCGGCCGGTCTCGCCGGTGCAGAACGGCGGGAAGTTGTAATGATGGATGTAGCGCTTGCCATCGACAGGCTCGATGGTGTCAAGGCGCTGCCACTCGTTGAGCATGCCCAGCGTTGCCACGGAGAGCACCTGGGTCTGGCCACGCTGGAACAGGCCAGAGCCGTGAACCAGCGGCAGGTAGTCGGGCTTGACCATCAGCGGACGGACCTCGTCGGCCATGCGGCCGTCAACGCGCTCGCCGGTCTCGACGACCATCATGCGCATGGCGTGCTTCTCGAGGCCCTTGAGCTCGACAGCCAGCGCACGGCTGTACGTAAGCTGCTCCTCCTCGGTGAACTCCGCCTTGATCTGGTCCTTGAGGGCCTCGACGTTGGCGATGCGGCTGGCCTTGTCGGCGTCCTTGAGGGCAGCGCTCATTTCATCGTAGTGGGCGAAGACGCGCTCGTGCACCTCGGCGATGGGCTCGTCCAGGATGTACTCGCGCTGGGCGATGGGGCCATTGACCTCGACCCACTTCTCAAAGAACTTCTTCTGCTCCTCGCAGAAGGCGGCGATGGCCTCCTGGCCAAACGCCATGGCGGACAGCATGTCCTCCTCCGAGATCTCCTCGGCGCCGGCCTCCAGCATGCTGATGAAGGTGGCAGAACCAGCCAGCTCGAGGTCGAGGTCGGAGTTGTCACGCTCCTCGTAGGTGGGGTTGACCAGGAACTCGCCGGTGGTGCGGTCGCGACCGATGCGCACGCAGGCCAGCGGGCCCTCGAAGGGCACGCCACCCACGGTCAGCGCCGCGGAGGCACCCATGACGCAGATGGTGTCGACCGAGTTGACCTGATCGGCCACTAGCGACGTGGCGACGACCTGGACCTCGTTGCGGAAGCCGTCGGGGAAGGACGGACGCAGCGGGCGGTCGATCATACGGGCGGTGAGGGTTGCCTTCTCGGAAGGACGGGCCTCACGCTTGAGATAGCCACCAGGGATGCGGCCCACGGCGTACATCTTCTCGTTGTAGTCAACGGTCAGGGGGAAGAAGTCGTAGTCCTTACGCTCCTTGGAAACCACCACGGTCATCAGCACCGTGGAATCCCCGCACTTGACCAAGCAGGCGCCCGTCGCCTGCTTCGCGAGCTCGCCAGACTCCAGGACATAGTGCTTACCATAGAGGTCGAACTCGTGTGTAACCTTTGCCATTACTTTTCCTCTCATCTCCGCCTGCCCCTTTGCAGACGGGCCTCAAAAGAGAGGGCGCCCGCAGGCGCCCTCCCACTTACACGCTTTGGAACTACTGGATGTTGTCGCGGATACCCAGGCTCTTGATCAGGGCACGATAGGCCTCGACGTCGCCCTTCTTGATGTAGGAGAGCAGACGGCGGCGCTTACCAACCAGCATCAGCAGGCCGCGACGGGTGTGGAAGTCCTTCTTGTGAGACTTCATGTGCTCGGTCAGGCCACGGATCCTCTCAGTGAGGAGGGCAACCTGAACGGCTGCGGAACCGGAGTCGTGCTCGTCCTTGCCGTACTGGGCGATGAGCTCGGCCTTGCGCTCCTTGGAAACTGCCATGATGTACCACCTTTCAATATAGATTCGCCCCGAACTGGGATGGCCGCTGGCAGTCGCGTTCCTCCAAGTACGGGGTAATTACCGAACGAGTACTTTACCACAACTGGGGTCGTGGCCCTCGCCTACACCAAACGCACAGGCAGAGGGCCACGTAAACTCATCAGTTTCTACACAAGGTACGCCTTCACGCCGCAGTAGATGTTGTCGATGTCGCGGGTGCGGCTCGCCACCTTGTCGGAGGTGTTGCCCTCCACGGACTTCACCTTGCGGTCGTTCACGCGCTCCTCCACGATGCCGATGTGGTCCGGCTCGCCGTCGAGGTCCCAGTCATACAGGATGAGCTGCCCGCGCTCGACATTCTCCGGCGACACCACGAGGCCCTCGCGACGCGCGTACTCGGCGATGGTCTCGCAGCCCGCGTGCGGGATGCCCGGCGCACCAACGCCTGCCTGGTAGCACCAGTAGCTCACGGCCATGACGCACCATGCCACGCCGTCCTCGCCATAATCGA
>DJXA01000196.1 GCA_002449555.1 Atopobiaceae bacterium UBA7016
CCAGCGGCGATGGCGTGCTTCAGCACGAAGCGCGTCTGGGGCATGGGACCCTCGGCGGCGTCAACCAGAAGCAGCGCGCCGTCGGCCATACGCAGCACGCGCTCCACTTCTCCTCCAAAGTCCGCGTGGCCCGGAGTGTCGATGACGTTGATCTTCACGCCGTGGTACTCGATGGAGATGTTCTTTGCCAGGATGGTGATGCCGCGCTCGCGCTCTTGGTCGTTGGAGTCAAGGACGCGCTCCTCTACCTGCTGATTCTCGCGAAAGGCTCCGGCGGCGCGCAGGAGTTTGTCAACGAGTGTGGTCTTGCCGTGGTCGACGTGAGCGATGATTGCGATGTTGCGGATGTTCTCCTGGAGCATGCTTCTCCCCTGTTGTTTGTGGGTCTCTCTCAATTTGCCTTGCACACTGTAGCACGACAGACAAAGTTCTTTGAAAAAAGTTGTTGACCTACGCCGAGTCGACATGTAATATAAATTCCTGCGTTGGGCCTGTAGCTCAGTTGGTCAGAGCGTCCGGCTGATAACCGGGAGGTCACAAGTTCGAGCCTTGTCAGGCCCACCACCCTTCGCGAATAGCCGCCCCAGTGTAGCCGAGTCGCCGCTGGGGCGGTTATTGTAAGCGGAGACTTCACATACGGGGATGTAGCTCAGCTGGGAGAGCGCGGGCTTTGCAAGCCTGAGGCCGAGGGTTCGAGCCCCTTCATCTCCACCAAATGTTCCGGCGTCCTCACAGCAAGGACGCCGTTTTTTGTGCGTGGCCATCGCTGGGGGCTCGAACCCGCGAGGGCGGGACATGCCAGCGGCATGTCCCGGGCGGAGCGCCGCCAGGCGCGCAGCCGTGGAGCGTTGCCGCAAGGCAACGCGGCGAGCCCCTTCATCTCCACCACCTGCTCCGGTGTCCTTTCAACAAGGACACCGTTTTTTGGCCATTAGCGCAACGTTGGGGGTAGCCCCAGCGTTCCGCTCGGGTCTATAGCAATGGTTCGATCTCGCCGGCGGGGGCTGGATCGGTCCACATAAACCCATCACCGGCTCCCTTGCCTTCAAAGAGCGAGAACGCCGAGTACGCGTTGTACCCGCGCTCACCAAACTCAAGGATCAGCGCATCCTGGTACGCACCCTCGTCATCGGCCACCATGCCCTCGTAGACGAGCGCATACCTGATGGGGTCTCCTAGGCCCTCATCTGCGTCCCCGTGCGTCTTCGCCAGCGCCGTGACTCGGTCACGAGCGGCCAGAAGAATCGCCTCAGGGCCGTCATCGGCAAACTCGTAGCTCGCGATGGCACCGTCTTGGTCCTGCACCACCAGAAGCACGTTCACGTCCTTGCCGTCTGCCAGGAGGTCAAGCGCGTCGCCAACCAACGTACTCGACAGCTCGTCAAGCTCCTGCGAAACGCCATCTTTTCTCTTTGCCATGAATAGTCCTTCCACCTGACAGATTCCTGCTGCCATTATGCCACTCGGCGCGTTCTCGAGAGTTTTACTTGCGCCGACGCGATAAGCGGGTACCATAACCCATCGTTCCTATCGCATGTCGAACAGAGGTGACCCGTTGCTGGTACGCATGGACATACACACTATCGCTGTCGGCGGAGGCCCCGTGCCTTCCGTCATCGTGCTGCAGTCCCGCGTGCCCGAAGGCGGCGCGCCCATCCAACTACCTATCCGCATTGGCCCCGTTGAGGCGATGGCCATCTCCATGGGACTCGACCCGGCTGGCCGCGAGCGCCCCATGACGCATGACCTGCTCTCCAACGTCATCAAGACGCTCGGTGCCACCGTCACCGGCGTCGCCATCGTGGACGTGCACGGCACCACCTTCTATGCGGAGGTCATGCTGACCACCGACATGGGTCGGTTCGTGAAGGTGGACAGTCGCCCCTCTGACGCAATCGCGCTGGCCGTGCGCGTCGGCGCGCCCATCTATGCCGATGACCAGGTGCTTGACGCCGCCACGATGCCGGATTTCCGCGGCGTGGAGAAAGAAGAGAAGCAGCAGGAGCTCGAGCGCTTCCACGACTTTGTGGAGTCGCTCTCCCCCGCCGACTTCGCTCAGGAAGAATAAGCTATCGCTGCTGATGCAGTCGAATACAGCACCTTACTCGGCGTCTGACTCGTTCATGACCTCAGACTGCTGACCCGTCGGCAGCAGATAGCGTGACACGATGCGGTCACGCTGCCACGGGAAGTGGAAGCCCTCAAGCGCGCGGCTCATGGCCAGGTCATCGCGCATCTGGTCCTTTTCCTTCTGAATCATCGCGAGCTGCGCGTTGAGGTGATCAATCTGATCAGAGAGCACCGCAACCGTCGACTCATGCTGTGACTGCATCACCTCGACGATGGTGTTGAGCTGGTTGATCTGCTCCCTCAGGACGTCGTTAGTCCGCGAAAGCGACCGAATCTGCTCCTTATACATCTCAACGATGCCGTCGTTGACCGGCGAGGGCGCCTCAATATGACGCGGAAGTGTCGTGGGCATCTCGTCGGCCGCGGGGACCGTCGGCAGTGAGGAAAAGTCACGCGGGATGTCGATGACCTCAGGCACAAGCTCGTCAGGCACCTCAGGAACGCGAACCTTGATCAGTGCATGGGCCAACGCAGACGCCGCCTCGGGCCCAAGATATACCGTGCCCTTGCCGCCACGCGTGATGACGGGCAGGTCGAGCTCTTTAAACTTACGAACCGCAGTGGATTTAGAGACACCACACTGGTCAGCAATCTGCTTGATAGTGACTTCGTTCTGCTCCATTTGAACCACGCTTTCATCGAATCACAGTGGTTCGATTGTACCCCAAGGAATCGATTGAGTCGATGCAATATCCGCTAAAAGTGCTGATGCAAAGCGTCAGCACACCATATTTGATGATTCGATATGGCCCCTGACAAGCTGTCTGCCGAGGAGTAGGCAGCATGTCAACAAGAGGGCGCCCGCCCCTTTCCTGCCGAGCGACTTTCCAGAGCGGAGCGAAGCAGGATAGGGGCGGGCGCCATCATGTGAGGTTGACTATGCGCTACTCCTCGTCATCCAGCAGCGCGTCAGACATGGACTCCTCGCCACCGATATCGATGGGATCATCCTCGTTCTGCTCGCCAGCGGAGGCAAGGTCAAGGGCGCCCTGCATCGGGTCAACGCGTGCGGCCTTCTTCTTGCGCACCACCATGCGTGCCACCGCGCTGACGCGGTCGGACTCGGACATGTTCATGACCTTGACACCCTGCGTGGAACGGCCGAGGCGCGAGATGTCGGTTGCCTTGACGCGAATCACCACGCCAGACTCAGACACGATCATCAGCTCATGCTGCGGACCGACCACACGGCACGCGACGAGGTTGCCCTTGCGCTGCGTCATCGCGATGGTATACACGCCCTGGCCGCCGCGCTTGTGCTCGGGGTACTCGCTGACCGGCGTACGCTTGCCGTAGCCCTTCTCGGTAAGCACGAGTAGGTCGCCGTTGCCGTTGGAGATCTCCATGCCCAGCATGTAGGCATCGCCCTTCAGCGTGATGCCGCGCACGCCGGACGTATCGCGGCCGGTCGGGCGCACCTCGGACTCGTCAAAGAGAATCGCCTTACCGTCAGAGGTACACAGGATAATCTTCTCGCCCTGCT
>DJXA01000137.1 GCA_002449555.1 Atopobiaceae bacterium UBA7016
GTTCAGCTCGGCGCGCAAGTATTCAGGCTGCGTCACCGAGGCGGGTAGGGCGCTCGTGCTCGGCGCCGGCCAGTTTGTGCTCGGAAGCGCGATGGAAGACTGGCGCGAGGTCATCTCGTCTTTTGGCGAGCGCGAGCGCGTGCTGACCGTGGCCGAGGTCGACGACTTCGACCAGTCAGGGGCCCTCATCGGCACCCCGCGTGTGCTGGGCTTTGTTGCTCTTCGAGACGAAATCAGGCCCACGGCGGCAGACACCATCGCGTTCTTCGACAACCAGGGCGTCAACCTCAAGGTTATCTCGGGCGATGACCCGCGCACCGTCTCGGCCATTGCCAAGGCCGTGGGCATTGCGGGCGCCGAGAAGTACGTCGACGCCTCGACGCTCACGACCGACGAGCAGGTCGTGGACGCCGCGCTTACCAAGAGTGTGTTCGGCCGTGTGACGCCGCAGCAGAAGCGCACCATCGTGAGGACGCTGCACTCTGCGGGCCACACGGTGGCCATGACGGGCGACGGCGTGAATGACGTGCTAGCGCTGAAGGAGGCTGACTGCTCGGTCTCGATGGCGTCGGGTTCGGCGGCGGCGCGCAACGTGAGCGAGATCGTCCTCGTGGACAACGACTTTGCGCACATGCCCGAGGTGGTGGCAGAAGGGCGTCGCTCCATCAACAACCTGCAGCGCAGCGCCTCGCTCTTTCTGGTGAAGACCGTCTTCTCGGCCGCGCTCACGTTCCTCTGCATCTTCTTGCCGCCGTACCCGTTCATCCCCATCCAGATGACGCTGCTCTCCAGCGCGGTCATCGGCTGGCCGTCGTTTGCGCTCTCCATGGAACCCAACCACGAGCGCGTGACCGGTGGTTTTCTGGCCAACGTGCTTCGTCGCTCGCTTCCGGCCTCAGCCGCCATCGTGGCGGCAGTTCTTGCCGTGCAGATCTTGGGCGAGCCACTCGGCATGGACTTTGACCAGCGCTCGACCTGCGCCCTGTACCTCTCGGCGCTCGTAGGCGTGGCGCTCATCGCGCGCATCTCCTGGCCGCTCACGCCGCTCCGTACGGTGTTGCTGGCCTCGGTGGCGACCATCCTCATCGTGGGATGCTTCGTTTTCCCATCGTTTTTCTCGCTGGTGTGGCCCACGGTTACCATGGCGTTATTTATCGTGGTGTGCGCGGCGGCAACGCTCGCGCTCTTCCATATCCTGTATGAACGGCTGAACAAGCCCCACGCCGAGGGCGAGGACGGCGACCGTCTGAGCTACGTGGTGTGGTGGCTCGAGCAAGGCTATGAACGCAGGCACCGCAAGGGGTAGGTGCCGCGCCCAATAAAGGAGGGGTTCCATGTCTCAGGTTACTCCCGAGTTCCGCGAGGCGGTTCTCGCGGCCTCACGTCCTGTCGCGCTGACGGCTTCGGGCGTCACGCGCCTGGTGTATGACGTATCGAAGATTCCTGGCGCCGAGCGGCTTCCGCGTGCGCTCGTCACCCTGCTGGAGAACGTCGTTCGTCGCGTGGATGACGAGGAGCGTCGCGTCGAGCAGGCGGCCGCCATAGTCTCTGCGGGCCTCGCCGGCGCCCAGGGCGACGAGATCGAGTTTATGCCCGCCCGCGTGCTTTTCCAGGACTTCACCGGCGTGCCGGTCTTCGTTGACTTCGCCGCCATGCGCGACGCCATGGTGGAGCGCGGGGGAGACCCGTCGCTCGTCAACCCGCGCATCCCATGCACGCTCGTCATCGACCACTCTGTCATTGCGGACGAAGCCGGTTGCGCCGGCTGTGCCGACGCCAACGAGCGCCTTGAGGCGCATCGCAACGCCGAGCGCTTTGCCTTCCTGAAGTGGGCTTCGCGCTCGTTTGACAACGTCGAGATCGTGCCGCCCGGCGTGGGCATCTGCCACCAGCTCAACATCGAGCGCTTCTGCAACGTGGTCATGACCGACGCCCTTGCCACGGGCGAGACCGAGACCGCGTGCTTTGACACGCTCGTGGGCACCGACTCGCATACCACCACGGCCAACGGCGTGGGCGTGCTGGGTTGGGGCGTGGGCGGCATCGAGGCCGAGGCAGCCGCTCTTGGCCAGCCCATCTCCATGCTGGTGCCGCCGGTGGTTGAGCTGCGCCTGACGGGCGCCCTGAGTGACGGCATCTCGGGCATGGACCTTGCGCTGACCGTGTGCGAGCTGCTGCGCTCCGAGGGCGTGGTGGGCACGCTCGTCGAGGTCACGGGCCCCGGCGTGGCCACCCTGACGGCGACGCAGCGCGCCTGCGTGGCCAACATGACGCCCGAGTACGGCAGCACCACCACACTCTTCCCGGCGGATGACGTGGTCATGGACTACCTCGCCCTGGCCGGCCGCGATGAGGCCGAGCTGGGCTTCGCGCGCGCTTACCTCAAGGCACAGGGCATCTGGGAGGCGGGGGAGCGCACCTACGCGCGCACCGTCACGCTTGACCTTGCGTCTATTGAGACGTGCCTGGCTGGTCCCTCCCGTCCGCACAACCGTGTGCTGCCGGCCGGCCTTGCCGAGCGCTTCCAGAACGTGGCGCGTGAGCACGGTAAGGACCTGTCCGAGCGCTTCCACGTAGAGCTCGCCTCCGGCTCGGTTGAGCTTGCGCACGGTGCGCTGGCCATTGCCGCCATCACGAGCTGCACCACCGCGACCGACCCCGCGATGATGGTGGCCGCGGGCCTGCTGGCCCAGAAGGCCGCTGCCAAGGGGCTCGCACCCAAGCCGTGGGTCAAGACCATCCTGGCGCCGGGCAGCCGAGCCACCGAGCTCATGCTCAAGCGCGCCGGCCTGACGGAGCCCCTCTTCAAGCTTGGCTTCTTTACCTGCGGCTTTGGCTGCATGAGCTGCATTGGCAACTCGGGCGACATCCACCCGGCCCTGCATGCCATCGCCGGCCAGGCCGAGCTCACCTCCGTACTCTCGGGCAACCGCAACTTCGACGGTCGCATCAGCCCCGACGTGGCGCAGAACTTCCTGTGCCAGCCGGCCCTGGTGGTTGCCTATGCCATCGCGGGCACCATGGACGTTGACCTGTCCACGCAGCCGGTGGGCACGGGCGCCGACGGCCATCCGGTCTACCTCGCTGAGCTCATGCCCACCAATGCCGAGATCCAGGCCGTGCTTGACAAGGTCCTCACACCGGAGCTCTTCCAGACCGCGCAGGCCGACGGCGTCGACGGCTCCGCTGCCTGGCAGGAGATTCCCTCCAGCGAGTCGCCCACCTTCCCGTGGGACGAGGACTCCACCTACGTGCGCCGCGCCCCGTACTTCGATCTTGCGAAGACGCACGAGCGCGTGGGCGTGAAGGGTGGCCGTGCGCTGGCCTTCCTGGGCGACTTCGTCACCACCGACCACATCTCGCCGGCGGGCTCCATTGCGCCGACCTCTCCGGCGGCCCGCTACCTGCGCGAGCGCGGCGTTGACGACGCCGACTTCAACACCTATGGTGCCCGCCGCGGCAACCATGAGGTCATGATGCGCGGCACCTTCGCCAACGTGAGGCTCGAGAACTTCCTTGCGGGCGGCAAGAAGGGCGGCTGGACGCTAGACCAGACCGACGGCGAGGTGAAGAGCGTCTTTGATGCCTCTGAGTCGTACCGCGGCGAGGGAACGCCGCTCGTGGTGGTGGCCGGCAAGATGTACGGCTCTGGCTCGAGCCGCGACTGGGCCGGCAAGGGTCCCGCGCTTTTGGGCGTGAACGCGGTCATCGCCGAGAGCTTTGAGCGCATCCACCGCTCCAACCTGGTTCAGATGGGTGTGCTGCCGCTGCAGCTTCCTGAGGGCGAGACGGCGCAGTCGCTGGGCCTCGATGGCACCGAGACGTACGACGTGGCTCCGGTTGACGTGTCGAACGGCCTGCCTGCCGAGCGCTTGACGAAGGTGACGGCCACCAAGGCCGACGGCTCGCAGGTGAGCTTCGACGCCCTTGTGCGCATCGACACGCCCATGGAGGCCAACTTCATGGCGTCCGGTGGCATCCTGCCCTACGTGCTCGACCATCTGGCATAAACGAGACAAGGGTTCCGAACCGCTGTTGCAAGTGGGACAAGGGTTCCGAACCCTTGTCCCACTTTGGTCTCGTCGAACTCCGATTGTTCCCGATGGGCCAGGCCTCATTCCTTGAGAGATCTATAGGAGCAGATGGCAGCGTGGGTGTCGCTTTTGTGGCATCCTTGCCACGCTTTCGACGGATTCGGGCATGCGGGTGTCGCTTTTGTGGCGTACCCTCCACTTTTGCGACAGATTCGGACGCCCGGGCGTCGCATTTGTGGAGTGTCCGCCACGTTTGCGTCAAATCATTCGGCTGATTTGTCGCATATGTGGCCGCGGCGTGCCGAATGTGACAAGGCGGTCTTCGCAACCATGGCCACAAGTAGGGCAAACCCCGCGCCTGACCCCATACGGTAGGGAAGGGCGTGTCCCTTATGCGACAATTTGCGCCGCTTTGTTCAGCTCCGCTCTCCGAAAGCGCCGTGGCGAGTATGTGAAACCGCGAACGTGCTGTTAAAATGTCTCAACTAGGTATGTAGTCACACTCATGCCGCGCTGCGGCATCAAAGGAGCTGAACAGCATGGGCTTTCTTCCTGATCCACTGTATGAGCCCACGTACAAGGTGAAGGGCGACGAGGTCGCGGTCTTCACTACCAGCAAGGGCGTTATCCGTGTGGCCCTCGACGGCGCCGGCGCGCCGCGCCACGTCGCAAACCTCTGCGAGCTTGCGGAGGCCGGCTATTACGATGGCCTGAAGTTCCACCGCTATGTTCCGGGCTTCGTCATTCAGGGCGGTTGCCCCAACACGCGCGACATGACCCCTGAAGAGGTCGCCTCTGGCGCGGTGGGCCCGTTTGGTCGCCCCGGTACGGGCGGCCCTGGCTATCGCATTCGCCAGGAGTACACCACCAACCCCAACAACAGCCACGTGGACGGCGCGCTGGCCATGGCACGCAGCCAGAACCCCGACAGTGCGGGTTCTCAGTTCTATTTCTGCCTTGGCCCGCAGCACGGCCTTGACTCTGGGTATACCGTCTTTGGTACCACAACGGAGGGTATGGACGTCATCGCTGCTCTGCGCGCGGGCGACGTCATCGAGTCCATTCGTATCGAGCACGCATAAGCACTCCGTGGGCGTATCGCGCACGGCGACTGAACACGAGGAGTAGCAGTGAACCAACAGGCATTCGAAGCAGGCAAGGCAGCATACAGACAAGGTGACGTCCTCGGTGCTATGGAGGCCCTCAGCCAGGCGAAGCAGCCCGGAGAGGTTTCGGGCAGCGTCGATCACCTGCTGGGCAACTGCCTCATGAAGCTTGGCCGCTACGCTGAGGCGGCGGCCTGCTATGGCGACGCTCTTCAGGATGCGTCTTACGGCAACGCCGGCGCGCTGGCCTGCAACCGCGGCCGTGCGCTGCTTGCGGCTGGCAAGCCGCAGGAGGCCATCGCGTCTTTGACCATGGCCACCAAGGACACCTCCTATCCCACGCCGTACAAGGTGCAGATTGCCCTGGGCAACGCCTACCTCAAGGTGGGCAACGCGCGTGACGCCGGCGTGGCCTTCCGCAACGCCGCCATCGACGAGTCTAACCCCGACCCGTCATCCGCGCTGCGCAGCCTGGGCTCCTGCTTCATGCAGATGGGCCGTGCCGTGGACGCCGTCGAGGCGTACCGCACCGCGCTGGACTTCTCCACGCCGCAGGCCGACCAGAACGCCATCTACGCCGACCTGGGCCTAGCCTACGTTGCGGCAAACCGCATGAGCGAGGCCGTGGACGCCTTCTCGCACGCGACCGCTGACGGCAGCTACACGCTCTCGACCGAGGCCAACGTTGCCTACGAGGCCGCCCAGCGCGCCGCCATGCACGTCAAGGGTGGCAACCCCTCCGAGACCGACCAGTTCCTGGCTGCGGCCGGCTATGGCACGGGCAGCTATGACCCGCTCGACCCGCTGGGCGAGTCTGGCGAGTTCATGCCCTCTCCTGAGGATACGGGCTTCTTCTCGGTGAGCGAGAAGGACCTGGTGGAGCAGGACAAGCGCAACCGTCGTATGCGCCGCAAGCACCGCCATACCGGCCGTAAGATCTTCATCTTCCTGCTTCTGCTCTTGCTCATCGCGGGCGGCGTCTGCGGCTATGGCTACTACAGCGGTTACGGCTGGCCCATGCAGGAGGACATCGTCCAGCAGCTCTTCACCGAGAAGTCGAGCGGCGGCGACGTTGAGGCCCTGCTTGACGAGACCCTGACCGAGGACGCGAAGCGGCAGATCAAGAACGTGCTGCCTTCGTCCACGTCCAGCGTCAAGGTCACGGGCGTCGACCGTACCATGACGGAGACCACCGTGTTCTGCACCGCCACGCTTCAGGCCGGCGGCGAGCAGAGCTATGAGGTGCACCTGCTTCGCGACGGCATCAGCTGGAAGGTTGCTTCCGTGTCTGCCGTGTACCCGTCTCAGGGTGGCGTCACCCCCGTTCTCGGCGCTGACAGCGAGACCGAGGACGGCGTTGTCGACGAGATCATCGACGCCGAGGAGGGTGCCCTGACGTCCGACGCGACGGAAGCCGAAGTCACCGCCGAGGGTACTGAGGGCACCGAGGCCGAGGCTGTCGCCGACGACGGCTCCACCACCACCGAGGGCACCGTCGCTGAATAGCGCCCTCATCTAGCACATCGCAGGACCGGGCGCCGTGCGCCCTCGTGACAGGATTGGAAGCCATGTCACTTCTTGATACGCTCTTTGGAGAATACGATGGCGACCTCGCCATCGACCTGGGAACCGCAAACACGTTGGTGGCGGCTCGCGGCCAGGGCATCGTGCTGAACGAGCCCTCGGTCGTTGCCATCGACAAGAGCGAAGATCGCGTCCTCGCCGTAGGTGCCGACGCCAAGCGCATGATTGGCCGTACCCCCGGCTCCATCATTGCCGAGCGCCCGCTGAAGGACGGCGTCATCGCCGACTTCGACGTGACCGAGGTCATGCTCCGCTACTTCATCGAGAAGGCGCGCGGTTCGCGCCGCTATCCGTGGTCGCCGCGCCCGCGCGTCGTGGTGTGCGTCCCCTCGGGCGTCACGTCCGTGGAGAAGCGCGCCGTCTTCGAGGCAACCATCTCGGCCGGCGCCCGCCAGGCCTACCTTATCGAGGAGCCCATGGCCGCGGCTATCGGCGCCGACCTGCCCATCGAGGACCCGACGGGCTCCATGGTGGTTGACATCGGTGGCGGCACCACCGAGGTGGCCGTCATCGCCATGGGCGGCATTGTCGTCTCGCAGTCCATCCGTACCGCGGGCGACGAGTTCGACCAGACCATTCTTGAGCACGTGCGCGAGGCCTATAACCTTTCCATCGGCGAGCGCACGGCTGAGGACATCAAGATCAAGGTTGGCTCTGCGGCCCCGCTGGCTGAGGAGCTTGACGTCGAGGTCAACGGCCGTGACGTCATGAGCGGCCTGCCCAAGACCGTGCGCATCGAGAGCGAGGAGATTCGCCGCGCCCTCGACAAACCGCTCGACGCGGTGACCAAGGCCGTCAAGGACGCCCTTGACGTGACCCCGCCCGACCTGGCTTCCGACCTCATGTACTACGGCGTGCTCCTGACGGGCGGCGGTGGCCTGCTTCGCGGCCTTGACCAGCGCCTGCGCGAAGAGACGGGCGTGCCCGTCAACGTCAGCCCCACCGCGCTCGAGAACGTGGTTATTGGCTGCGCCAAGGTGCTCGAGGCTAATGCGCTTTCGGGCGGCTTCGTTCAGAGCTCGGCCTCGTAAGGAATCTTGCACATGCCGCTTACGGGCAAGGGAACCACATCACGACAGGGAATCCGTCGCGGTGAGAAGCACACCGGAGGGCGTGCGCTCATCGTGGTGGTGTCCCTGTCGCTTTTGCTGCTGACGCTCGGCACGCGGGAAGGTCCTGCGGCCGTGCTCTCGGGTGCGCGGAGCGTCTTTCAGACGGTCACGATGCCGGTGCGCTATGTCGGCTCGCTCGTGACGGCGCCGTTTACGGCTGCCAGCAACATCATGGCTAACCTCACGACCGACCAAGAGACGCTTTCTGAGCTTCGCGCTGAGAACCAGCGCCTGGTTGCGCGCAATGCCGAGCTTGAGGAGGCCGCGCTTTCCACCGAGCGCCTCGAGGGCTTGCTCGAGCTGCAGAGTGCCTACAAGCTGACCTCCACGGGCGCGCGCATCATCTCGGGCTCGTCTGACTCGTGGTCAGCCACGGTGGTCATTGACAAGGGAACGTCCTCGGGCGTCGCGGTGGGCATGCCCGTCACCGACTCGGCCGGCGTCATCGGCCAGATCATCCAGTGCGGGCCCTCTACGTCGCTCGTGCGCCTCATCATCGACGAGAACTCGGGCGTTTCCGCCATGGTCCAGCAGAGCCGCGCCCAAGGCGTGCTGAAGGGCACGGCCACCGGCTCGTTGAGACTGACCCTCATCAGGACCGACCAGACCGTCGAAGTGGGCAACACCGTCGTGACCAGTGGCCTGGGCGGTGTGTTCCCAAAGGGACTGCCGCTGGGCAAGGTCGTGAGCGTCGAGAAGTCCGCTGGCGCGCTCTACTACGAGATCGTGGTCGAGCCGCTCTCCAACGCCGAGAGCCTCGAAGAGGTGCTCGTGATTACCGCAATCTCCGAGGAGCAGCGGGCCACGGCAGAGGACATCGCCGAGGCGGATGAGCAGGAGACGTCGGGCCTCACCAAGGACGACGCGCTCAAGCCGCTTGAGATTACCGAAGACGAAGACGAGTCGACGGATTCCGACTGGTAGCAGGGGGGGTGCCATGCAGGTAAATGATCGTAATCGCAATAGACGAAACATCGGGCTGCTCGCGCTGATCGCCCTCGTGCTGCAGCTGGGCATTGCTCCCGCTATCACCATCGGGCAGGGCCACCCGAACTTCGCCTTTGTCTTTGCTGCCGTGGTGGCGCTTTCCATCGGCGGGCAGACCGGCGTGCTGGTCTCCTTCGTGGCAGGCCTGCTGGTAGACCTGTCGTCCACGGGTCCCATCGGCCTTTCGGCGCTCTTGTTCTCCATCGCCTGCTACATTCTGGGCATGGAGGTGCGCGACCGCATTGCCGAAGAGCCGTCCATGACCCTCATTCCGTTTGCCGTCGCAGCCCTGTGCGTCTCGCTCTTCTACGCCATCGCGATGCTGCTCTTTGGCGAAAGCGAGTCGCTGCTTGAGGCCATCGTGTTCAGGGCTTTGCCCTCCACGCTGCTGACGATTCTTGGCTACGTGCCGTTTCTTCTGGTCATGGGCCGTGCGGGCGGCAGTGGCCTGCGCGGTGGCGTCACGGGCAAGCACCGTAGCCGCTATACGCTGGGAAACCGGTAGGGTGGGGCCTCATGTGGGTCGCCTTGGCCATAGTGGGAGCCGCGCTTGTCGTGGCGCTGGGCGTCGTGCTCTTCGTGCGGCGACGCCAGCTGCGTGACGCGTTCAAGCTCGACATCGGCAACGCCGTTCCGACGGCCGCGGGCGGCTCGGACACCTCCACCGAGACGGGGTTTCATCGCCGTCTGGTAGGCCTGCAGGTTTTCTCGGGAACCATCATCGGCGTGCTCATCGCGCGCCTGTGGTCTATGCAGCTGGTAGCCTCCGACGACTATGCCCGCCAGGCAGAGTCTAACCGCACGAGGACCGTCACGACGTCGGCCCCGCGCGGCAGGATCTTAGACCGCAACGGCATCGAGCTGGTGACCAACCGCCCGTGCCTCGCGGTGTCGGCAGCCCCTGAGGTGGTTGACGACGAGGTTGAGATGCAGCTTCTGGCCAACCTCATCGGTATGCCCTACCTGGCGGTGCGCCGCAAGATCCAGAACCAAAACGAGGGCGCGCAGAGCAAGCGCACGGTTGCCGTAGACGTGTCGCGGCGTGTGGTTGCTTACATTGACGAGCACCCGTACCTCTTTGACGGCGTTGCGGTGGAGGAGCGCACGGAGCGCCTGTACCCCAACGGCAGCCTTGCGGCCCACGTACTGGGTTACACGGGCACCATCAGCCAGGAGGAACTGGAGTGGAGCGAGGACCCACGCAACACCGAGGGAATCAAGTACAGCGCCGGCGACATCGTGGGCCAGGCGGGCGTCGAGTATCAGTACGAAAGCGTGCTGCAGGGCATTCGTGGCGAGCAGGTGGTGTACGTCGACGCGTACGGCAGCGTGCTCGCAAGCTCTGCCTCCATCGAGCCCCAGAGCGGCTCTGACGTGGTGCTCACCATCGACTCGAAGGTCCAGCGCCAGGCGGAGGAGTCGCTCGCGCGCGTCATCAACGACATCCGCGCCGCGGGCAACAAGGAGTGCAACGCCGGCTGCGCGGTGGCCATGGACGTCACCAACGGCGAGATCATCGCGCTGGCGAGCGCGCCGACCTACAACCCGAGCGTCTTCACGGGCGGCATCTCCTACGACGACTGGGAGCGGCTGAGCTCCGAGAGCAGCGCGAGCCCGCTCATGAACCGCGTCGTTTCGGGCCTGTATCCTTCGGCCTCCACCATCAAGCCCCTTGGCGCGCTCGCGGCGCTTGACTACAACATCGCGACCCCCGAGACGTCGTTCTACTGCTCGGGCTACTGGACGGGCTTCGGCGACGACTTCGGCCAGTACTGCTGGGACCACTACGGCCACGGCGGGATGAACCTCCAGACGGGCATCACCTACTCCTGCGACGTCGTCTTCTACGAGATCGGCAAGGGCTTCTACGTCTCTGACACCCCCGAGGGCCTGCAGGCCACGTACCGCGCGTGGGGTCTGGGTTCAGAGACGGGCGTGGACCTGCCGTCCGAGGAGGCTGGCCGCGTTCCCGACGCCGAGTGGAAGTGGAACTACTGGGATACTGAGCCCGACGACGTGCGCCAGTGGCAGGGCGGCGACAGCACCAACCTCTCCATCGGACAGGGCGACATCCTGGTCACGCCGCTGCAGATGTGCTGCGTCTATGCGGGCCTGGCCACGCGCGGCACCATGTGGCGTCCACACGTGCTGAAGAGCGTTCGCTCGTCCACGGGTTCGGGCACGGTCATCGAGCACAGCCCCGAGATCACGCGCTCCGTGAGCGAGGACAGCTCGGCGTTTGACCTGGTCCAGCGCGGCCTTGAGGGTGTTATCTACGAGGAGTCCGCGGCGCAGGCCGAGCACTTCACCAACATGTCCGAGACCGTCGCGGGAAAGACCGGCACGGCGGAGCGCGCCGGCCGTGAGCCGACGGGCTGGTTCATCGCGTTTGTGCCCAGCGACCAGCCCAAGTACGCCATTGCCTCGCTCGTCGAGCAGGGCGGCTACGGCAGCTCTTCGGCCATGTACGTGGTGCGCGACATCATGGGTGCCATCTATAACGAACCCGACACCTCTGAGGCCGTCGACGAGACGGGCGCGAGGTAGCTGAAAGGAGGAGCCATGCCTGCAAGCGATCTGACGAGCTCACCAGCGCAGCGGCCCCTCGGTGGGGCCAAGGGACAGGGCGAGGCGCAGGTACAGCGCCGCAGCCACACGACGCTGGGCGACCTGTTCTATCTGCCGCAGCTGATCCCGGCGCTTTTGCTCATCACGTTTGGCGCCGTCGTCATGTGGTCCGCGTCGCTCAACATCCAGGCCGCAGACTTCAAGCGGCATATGATCGGCATCGTGCTGGGCCTCGTCATCATGTGGTTTGTGCGCGCGTACGACTACCGCGCCTTTGCCAACATGTCCACAGCACTCTTCGTGTTCGACTGCCTGTTGATGGTGCTGCCACGTATCCCAGGCCTTGGTCTGTCCGAGAACGGCATCACGGGCTGGGTGCGTGTGCCGCTCTTACGCATCTCGTTCCAGCCATCTGAGGTGAGCAAGATCGTGACCATCTTCCTCATCTCGTCGCTGGGCGCGCAGTACAACGGTCGTATTGAAACGCTGCGCGACTACGTCAAGCTGTGCGCGATCCTGTGCGTGCCGTTCTTGCTCATCCTCGTGCAGCCCGACCTGGGTACCGGTCTCATCGTGTTGGTGGTGGGCGCCTCCATCATCATCGTCTCGGGAGCGCGCCCCAGCTGGGTGTGGGTCACCATTGGCATGATCGTGGCCGTGGCGGCCCTAGCCATCGTCACGTCCATGACGCCAGGGTTGCCGCACGTGCTGAAGGATTACCAGCTCAACCGATTAATCGTGTTCGTCGACCCATCGGTTGACCCCGGCGGAAGTGGCTACAACCTGCAGCAGGCCAAGATCGCGGTGGGTTCGGGCGGCCTGTTCGGCAAGGGCATCGGCAACGCGAGCCAGTCAGGCACGGGCTTTCTGCCCGAGGCACAGACCGACTTCGTCTTCGCGCTGCTCTCTGAGGAGTTTGGCTTCGTGGGCTCAGCCGGCGTGCTTCTGCTGTTTGGCTGGATGATCTTCTCCACCATCACGCTTGCGCAGCGCATGGAGCAGCCGTTTGCCAAGCTCGTGCTGGCGGGCATCGCCACCATGTGGTCATTCCAGGTGCTGCAGGAAGCAGGCATGTGCATCGGCATCATGCCCATTACGGGCATCCCTTTGCCGTTCATCAGCTACGGCTCGACCTCCATGGTCATTCACTGCACGGCCGTTGGCATCGTGCAGTCGGTATGGCATCATCGCACCAAGGCGGCCTAGTCCGCGGGGCTTTGCGCCACGTGCGGTGGGCAGTAGGGAGTACGTCATGGCAAGTTCCGGCAAGGTGTCGATGAGCCAGGTAATGGAAGTCCTGAATTCGGGCAAGGACGCTGATCTGCAGCGTATCGAGCCCGTGCGCGTCGACATCTACGTTGACGCGCAGGCCTCGCGTGGCCTGGTTGAGGCCATCCGAGACGCCTTTCTGCCCGAGCAGGTAACCTCACAGGTGAATGCTGCACTTCTGGCTGAGACCACCAAGGCGCCCGTCGTACGACCGGACCTCTGTGTCATCGTGGGCGGCGGCTCTGACGACGCCGTGCGCGACGCTGCCAGCACCTATGCGTATCTGGGCGTGCCGGTGGCCATCGTCGCGGAGTCCGTCCTGGATGCGCCTGAGCCGCACCTGAACGAGGCGCTCATGCGTCTGGTGAGCGTAGCTGCGTCGTCGGACTATCCGACACTGCTTGCGCGCCTCGCGCGCTGGATGGTAAGCACCAGCGAGAAGAGCACGGCGATGGCCGCCAGCTTCCCGTTCTGCCGCAAGGCGAAGGTGGCGCAGCTGATCAAAACGTATGCGAGCCAAAACGCCGCCATTGGCGCCAAGGGCTCGTCTGGCAGGTCTGACGTGTCCGTGATGACGTCAAACCAGGCGAAGCTCGCGCTGGAGATTGCGGCGGCCTACGGTCGCCCGCTGACACTCGAGCGCGCGCAGGAGCTGGCAGGCGTGGTGAGCGCGGGTGTGGGATATCGCACGTTTGCGCGCGGCGCGTCCAAGTTTGTGCCCGGCATGGGCTGGGCCATCAACGCGGGCGTGGGGTACGTGGGCACGATGGCCACGGCCAACGCCATCGCGGCTCATTTCGAGCGTCTGGACGCGGGCGCGAAGGCACTGCCGCGCGTCCGTGCGCTTCTAGGCACGGTTGCCGGTGCGCTTCCGGCGGTTGGCGAGGCAGTGGCGCGCGTGGTCGTGGAGGCAAACGCCGCGAGCACGCGTGCGCTGGGTTCCGGCACGGAGGGAGGAGAACGTTGAGGCTCCCGAGGCAAGACCGCTATGCGGAGCTCGAGCCGCTGCTCGCAAAGGTCGAGCATCCGGCTCGCTACCTTGATCACGAATGGGGTGCCGTCGAGCAACAGGACGGCCCCTTTCATGTGTGCATGATTTACGCGGATGCGTACGAGGTGGGGCAGCCCAACCTCGGCATCGCCATCCTGTACAACGAGCTCAACGCGGCTGAGGGTATCTCGTGCGAGCGCTGCTACCTGCCGTGGGTTGACATGTCGGCGCTCATGCGCGAGGCCGGCGTGCCGCTGCTCTCGCTTGAGACGTCGTCGCCCGTGGCGTCGTTTGACGTGGTGGGCTTTACGCTTGCGCATGAGATGATCGCCACCAACATCGTCGAGACCCTTGACCTGGCGGGCATTCCCATCCGCGCGGAGGACCGCGACGAGGACGACGCCATCATCTTTGCAGGCGGCCCCTCGGCATGGAACTGCGAGCCGCTGTGCGCCATGTTCGACGCGGTGCTGCTCGGCGATGGCGAAGGCGAGATCGTGGAGGCCGCGCAGGCCGTGCGTGACGCCCGCGCTGCTGGCGCGACGCGCGCGGAGGTGCTGAAGGCGCTCTCTAAGGTGCGGGGCGTGTACGTGCCCTCGCTTTACGACGTGGTGGTTGACGAGACGTCTACGCGCTGGGGCTATGCGGTGCCGAAGCCTGGTGCCGACGTGCCCGAGGTGGTCTACAAGCGCTGTATTCCCGACCTGTCGGTGACGGACCCCGTTCCGCAGAAGATGGTGCCATACATGGGCATCGTGCAGGACCGTCTGGCCATCGAGGTGCTGCGCGGGTGCGCCCGTGGCTGCCGCTTCTGCCAGGCCGGCATGACGTATCGTCCCGTGCGCGAGCGTCCGCTCGAGCAGGTGGTTGATGCGGCTGAGCAGGGCCTGCGTACCACGGGATACGACGAGGTTTCGCTTTCGTCGCTCTCCACGACGGATCACTCGCAGTGCGAGCAGATCCTACTTCGGCTGGACGAGCGTTTGCGTGGCAAGGGCGTGCGCGTCTCCATTCCGTCGCAGCGCCTTGACTCCTTTGGCGTCGACATGGCGGCAGCCGTCTCTGGCTCGCGCCGTGGCGGCCTCACCTTTGCGCCCGAGGCCGGAACGCAGCGTCTGCGCGACGTCATCAACAAGAACGTGACGGAGGACGACCTCGAGCGTGCGGCACGCAACGCCTTCGAGCTGGGCTGGCGTCGCATGAAGCTGTACTTCATGATGGGCCTTCCTACCGAGACAGACGACGACGTGCTGGCCATTACGGCTGCGGCGCGCCGCGTGTTGGAGATTGGTCGCGAGGTGGTGGGACGCGGCTACAAGAGCGGCGTCTCCGTCTCAGTGAGCGTCTCGGTGTTCGTGCCGAAGTGCTTCACGCCGTTCCAGTGGTGCGGGCAGCTTCCCATCGACGAGGTCAGGCGCCGCCAGGACCTCATGATTCGTGCCAACCGTGACCGCGACATCCACATCTCCTACCACGACGCGCAGGTGTCGGTGGTGGAGGCCGCGCTCTCCAAGATGGGTCGCGCCGGCTTCGAGCTGGTGTACGGTGCCTGGCAGCGTGGCTGCCGCTTCGACGCGTGGACTGACCAGTTCAAGTACGAGCAGTGGCTTGAGGCGGGCCGTGCGATGGGCATCGACCTTGAGGAGCTGGCGGCCGAGCCGTACGACCTTGAGGCGCGCCTGCCGTGGGAGCACACCTCGCCGGGTGTCTCCAAGGGCTTCCTGAAGCGCGAATGGCGCCGTGCGGCCGAGGGCGTGACCACGTCCGACTGCACGATGACGAGCTGCGTGGGCTGCGGCGTGTGTCCGGCCCTGGGCGTCGACAACCACATTGAAGGTGATCGCCATGGCCGATGAGACGTTCCGTTTGCGCGTTGCGTATCGCAAGGATGGCCGCCTGGCGTATCTGGGCCACCTTGAGGTCATCAACACGGTCGAGCGCTCCATCAGACGCTCGGGGCTGCCGTTCTCCGTGGGTAACGGCTTTGCGCGGCGCATGCGCGTGCAGTTCTCGCAGGCGCTACCGGTGGGTGCCTTCTCGGAGGGGGAGTACTACGACCTCGTGCTTGAGGAGGAGGTCGACACACACGAGGCACTGGAGCTGCTGAAGGCCGCCTCTCCGTCGGCTTTGGGGCCGTATCGTGCGGCCTACGTTCCGCGGCGTGGACCTGCGCTCGAGGCATGGCTCAACCGGTCGCTCTGGCAGGTTGAGATTCATGGCGAGGAGCTTTCCGCCGATGCCGTGAGCGAAGGCATCGCGGCGGTCAAGGAAGCCGGCAAGATCGACTTCATGCGTGGTGACAAGCCGCGCACCATCGAGACGGTGACCACGCTCGTCTCGTGGGAGGCCACGCAAGAGGCATGGGGCGTTGCGCTGGCGCTCGAGACGCGCTCGTCAAACCTCGGTGCGCTGCGTCCCGCGGTACTCCTTGACGCGGCTTTTGGCACGGAAGCGCTTGCCGGAGCGGTGCGTTCGTCTCAGCGGGTGTGCAGAAGTGGCCAATGGCACGAGGAAAATGGGCGTCTTGTGGAGCCGTTCGACGCGAATTTTACGTGGTCATTGACGTAGTAGGCGGGTCAGAGTAAGATTGCGAACTGTTGCAGTCAATCAGCAATGAAGGGTTTAGTATGTACGCTATCGTTTCCACTGGTGGCAAGCAGTACAAGGTTGCCGAAGGTGACGTCATCGACGTCGAGAAGCTTGAGGCAGAGCCTGGCGACAAGGTTGAGCTTGACGTTCTTCTGCTTGCCGATGGCGCGGGCAAGGTCGTCGCAGCCGACGAGCTGGCCAACGCCAAGGTCTCTGCCGAGGTCATCGAGCAATTCAGGGGCAAGAAGGTTCTCGTCTTCAAGCTCAAGAAGCGCAAGCGCTATCACCGCACGCAGGGTCATCGTCAGTATCTGACGAAGCTCCAGATTACCTCGCTTCCCAGCGCTGAGTAGTTCGCTCCCGAGAAAGTAAGGCAGGTACCATCATGGCACATAAGAAGGGTCTCGGTTCTTCGCGCAACGGTCGCGACTCCAACGCCCAGCGCCTCGGCGTCAAGATCTATGGCGGCCAGGCCATCAAGACCGGTCAGATCATCGTTCGCCAGCGCGGCACCCACTTCACCCCTGGTGACAACGTGGGCATCGGCAAGGACGACACGCTGTTCGCTCTCGCTGACGGCACCGTCGAGTTTGTCAAGGGCGCCAAGCACTACGTGCACGTCCGCACCGCGTAGTCTTAGGCGATAGAGACAGACAAGGGCCCCGCTTCGGTGGGGCCCTTTTCGTTGTATCGCGGGGCGGTACCGTCACTCACCCTTGCGAATGTTCACATTGGTGGGCCCCTTTCTGTCAACATTCGCAAGGAGAAGGGGTGGGGTCATAGAGCTTTCGCCTGCGTAAACGGGCTGCGTGGGCTACCATTTAGAGGTTATTGGCTTCAAAGGATAGGAGGGCTCTGTGCCCACCTCAACATTCACTGATCTGTGTCACATCAACGTGAAGGGCGGAGACGGCGGCGCTGGCTGCATGTCGTTTCGTCGCGAGGCGTTTGTCCCCAAGGGCGGCCCCGACGGCGGAGACGGCGGCAATGGCGGCAACGTCATTCTTGAGTGCGACCCGCAGCTGTCCTCGCTGATCGATTACCGCTACAAGCATCACTTCCGTGCTACCCGCGGCACGCATGGCCAGGGCGCTCGTCGCCACGGCAAGGCGGGGGAGGACCTCGTGTTGCGCGTGCCCATGGGCACCGTCGTGCGCGAGCTTGACCCCGACACCATGACGCCCATATACGACCTGGCAGACCTCACACAGCCGGGTGAGCGCGTGGTGGTGGCGCCCGGCGGCAATGGCGGGCGCGGCAACATTCACTTCGTCACCTCGGTGCGCCGTGCGCCTGCGTTTGCCGAGAAGGGCGAGCCGGCGCTCGAGCACTGGATTGAGCTCGAGATGAAGCTCATGGCCGACGCCGCCCTCGTGGGTATGCCGTCGGTGGGGAAGAGCTCGCTCATCGCGCGCCTCTCCGCGGCGCGTCCGAAGATCGCCGACTACCCCTTCACCACGCTCGTTCCCAACCTAGGCGTGGTACGCGCCAAGTCGGGCGAGTCGTTCGTGGCGGCCGACGTCCCGGGCCTCATCGAGGGCGCAAGCGAGGGCCGAGGACTTGG
The DNA here is from genome assembly GCA_002449555.1 of Atopobiaceae bacterium UBA7016. Taxonomy (GTDB): domain Bacteria; phylum Actinomycetota; class Coriobacteriia; order Coriobacteriales; family Atopobiaceae; genus UBA1367. The sequence goes on from DJXA01000137.1 coordinate 17,805, forward strand.
CCATGAGTTCCTGCGCCACATCGAGCGCACGGCGCTTATCCTGCACGTGGTTGATGTGACGGGCGGCTATGAGGGCCGTGACGCCGTGGAGGACTACGAGACCATCAACGCCGAGCTCGCGGCCTATGCGCAGGAGCTCGCCGATCGTCCGCAGATCGTGGTTGCCAACAAGTGCGACATGCCGGGCACCGAAGACGCTGTGCAGGCGCTGAAGGAGCGGGCCGAAGCAGACGGCAGGAAGTTCTTTGCCGTGTCAGCCGTGACGGGCCAGGGCCTTGACCAGCTGGTGAGCGTGACGGCCGCTGAGGTCGCACGCCTGCGCTCCGAGCTCGCCCAGACCGAGCCCTCTGAGGACTACAGCGCGGTGTACGAGCGTCAGCGCCAGCGTCGCGACCGTACCATCAGCATCTCGCGCGACAGCTCGGGCGCCTGGCGCGTCACCGGCGGTGCCATCGAGCGCATGGTGGTGCAGACCGACTGGGAGAACGACGAGGCGGTCCTGTACCTGCAGCACCGTTTCGAGCGCATCGGCCTTGACGAGAAGCTCGCCAAGCACGGCGCCAAGCAGGGCGACGAGGTGCGCATCCTGGGCTTCGAGTTCACCTACGAGGGCGAGACCGAGGACGACTATACCGAGCTCGACGAGTCCGTTGAGCTGCTGGACGAGGCTGAAGACGAAGAGGAGTAGGCCATGCTCGTGGTGGTGAAGGTTGGTTCGTCTACCCTCGTGGATGCGCGCGGGGCGGTTGACCGCTCCTACATCCGCACGCTCTGCGACCAGGTGGCCCGGCTCGTGGAGCAGGGGCACCGGGTGATCGTGGTCACCTCAGGCGCTGCGGCGGCTGGCCGCGAGCGTCTGGGCTTCACTAGCCGCCCGAGCGACATTCCGAGCCTGCAGGCGTGCGCCGCTGCGGGCCAAGCCGCCTTGACCGAGGCTTACGCGGACGTGCTCGCTGAGCGCGGCATCCCGTGCGCACAGGTCCTGCTGACCCGCCGCGACGTGGTGGACCGCGAAGGCTACCTCAACGCGCGCAACACGCTCGAGCGCCTGCTTGAGCTGGGCGCGGTTCCCGTGGTCAACGAGAACGATACCGTGTCGGTGGCGGAGTTTGCTTTTGGCGACAACGACATGCTGGGCGCGATCGTCAGCGCCCTCGTTGGTGCCGATCTCTACGTTATTTGCTCTGACGTCGAGGGTCTGTTCACGGCCAACCCGCAGGTCGACCCGACGGCATCGCTTGTGGAGCGCGTCGAGCGCATCGATACGCAGGTCTCGCAAATGGCGGGCGGTGCCGGCTCTTCGGTGGGCACGGGCGGCATGGCGTCGAAGCTTCGTGCGGCGCGCGCCATGATTGCAGCGGGCATCCCCATGGTCATCTGCCAAGGACGCGCGGCCGACGTGGTCACGCGCGTCGTCTCGGGCGAGGCCGTGGGCACGCGCTTCGAGGCGCCTGTCGGCTCCTCTCGCGAGCGCGGCGTCAAGCTGTGGATTGGCCTCGCCGAGGTGCCGCAAGGCTCGCTCGTGCTGGACGAGGGGGCCTGCCGGGCAGTGCTCGACCGCGGCGCCTCCATCCTTCCCGTGGGCATCGTGCGCGCGGAGGGCACCTTCAAGGTAGGCGACGTGGTGAACGTGGTGAGCGAGCAGGGCGACCTGCTCGGACGCGGCGTGACGCGCTATTCGTCCGAGGACATCGCGCGTGTGCACGGCCTTAAGCTTGAGGTGATCGCGCGCTTCATGCCCGAGAAGGACGGCCAGCCCGCGGTGCATCGCGACGAGCTGCTCGTATTCTGATGGCGGGAGGAACCATGCATCCCAAGGGTCAGGAAGAGGCCTTGGCGTTTGACGAGCGGGAATGGGGCGACCTGCCGCCGCTGGGCGAGGATCCGAGCCGCACGTATCGGCTGGGCATCATGGGCGGCACGTTTGACCCCATCCATCACGGTCACCTGGTTGCCGCCGAGCAGGCCTTTGATGACCTCAACCTTGACGTGGTGGTCTTCATGCCGGCGGGCAGGCCGGCTTTCAAGCAGAACAAGAAGGTTACCTCAGGTGAGGACCGCTACGCCATGACGCTTCTGGCGACGGCCGACAACCCGCACTTCACGGCGAGCCGCTTCGAGGTGGACCGCGAGGGCGTGACCTATACGGCCGACACGCTCGAGCTGCTGCGCGCGCTGTATCCCGCAAACGTCGAGCTGTACTTCATCACGGGCGCCGACGCCATTGCCGATGTGGTGCGCTGGAAGGACGCGGGCCGTATCGGCGCAAACGCGAAGCTGGTAGGAGCCACGCGTCCGGGCTACGACCTGGCACGCGCCCAAGAGGCCATCGAGGAGTCTCCGTACACCTTTGACGTGACGTACCTGGAGGTGCCGGCACTCGCCATCTCGTCGAGCTATCTGCGCGAGCGCGTCATGGCGGGGCAGAGCTTGCGTTATTTGACCCCTGACCAGGTCACGGGGTACATCCATAAGCACGGACTGTACGGCGCATCTGGCGGGCGCTATGGGCAGGCAAGGAGGTAGCGATGGCAGAGATGTGGTCATGGAAGTCGGGCGTGAAGCACAAGTACAGCAAGGCGGAGCGCACGATTCTGGAAACGCTGGAGCGCGACCTCTCCAAGCACATGGAGAAGTCCAAGCCGGGCCGCTACGCGCATTCGCTTTCGGTGGCGCGCACGGCCGAGCAGATGGCGCTTGCCTATGACGTGGATCCGTTCTGCGCGTTGGCGGCTGGCGTCCTACACGACTGGGACAAGGTGCTTTCGCGCGAGCAGCAGATTGAGAAGGCCAAGGAGTACCGTATCGACCTTGGTGTGTCCTACGACCTGGTCCAGCCGCTGCTGCACGGCATGACGGCCGCGGCGTCGCTCAGGGAGGTCTATCCCAAGCTTCCCACCCAGGTGTGGCAGGCTATCGCGCGCCACACGCTGGGTGCTGCCGACATGACGCCGCTCGACATGGTGGTGTTCGTGGCCGACGGCATCGAGCCTCGGCGCAAGTCAGTGCCGGCCATCGTGGCCACGCGCACCCTGGTTGAGGAGCACGCAAAGCTTGACGACATCTATTGGTCGTCGTTCTACCAAGGTGTGGCGTACGTGGTTGAGACGCAACGCTACCTGTACCCCGGCACGCTGGACATTTACAATGAGCTTGTGCTTGCGCGCAAGCGGTAAGGCTATCAGAAAGGAAACTACGCAGATGGCAGTTACATCGCTGGAGCTCGCGAAGGTGGCGGCGGTTGCCGCCGACGACAAGAAGGCAACGGACATCTCGCTCATCGACCTGACCGGTCTGTCGGACATGTGCGACTACTTCCTCATCTGCACGGCCGCCAACCGTCCGCAGCTCGATGCGGTTATCGAGGCCATTGAGGAGAAGGTCAAGGCCAACTGTGGCGAGAAGCCGCTGGCCGTTGAGGGCCGCGCCGGCTCTAACTGGGTGCTGATCGACTACGGCTCGGTGGTGGCGCACGTCTTCAAACCCGAAGTGCGCGACTTCTATCGTCTTGACCGCCTGTGGGGCGAGGCGCCGCGCGTGCGTCTGGGCCTTGAGGGCGAGATGCCCGAGCAGAGCTGGGAGCCCGAAGCTCCCTTGGAGGATCCGTCGCTATAATTGTTGCGGTTGTTGACGCGGGGAGGCCCGTTTT
>DJXA01000064.1 GCA_002449555.1 Atopobiaceae bacterium UBA7016
TCATCGAGAACGACGACCACAACTACCACGCCCACCTTGACCAGGTGTGCGTTGCCGTCCAAGACTTCGTCCGCTCCCTCGCCTAATAACCCATACAGGTGGGACAGGCACCGTAGTTCGGGTTTTGGAAACCCCGAACTACGGTGCCTGTCCCACCTGTACGGGTTTTATGCCTGTTGCGGCTTGCGGGCGTAGACGAAGAGCACGATGAAGACCACGGCGGCGAGCATCGCCAGGAACATCACCAGCGTAGCCGTGTAGCCGCCGGTGAAGTCGTACATGAAGCCTACCACGGTGGCAAACGCGGCGTTGGCGATGTTGCCCACCAGGCTGATGGTGGGATACGTCTTGCTATAGTTGCAGATGCCAAACGCGTCGCGCGTGAGCATGGAGATGCCCACGGTGCCCAGCGCGTAGCACAGGCCAAAGAGCGCAGCGGCCACGATCAGCGGCGTAGGAGCATGCAGCAGAAGCATCATGACCACGGCCACGGCATTAAGCACGGTGTACGCCAGCACGGAAAGCTTGGTGCCGATGCGGTCGATAAGCGCGCCCAGCAGAATCTTGCCCGCGCTGTTAGAAACCATGGAGGCGGAGAGCATCGCGGCGCCCACGGCCGCGCCCAGCGAGTAAGTCTCGGCCATGCCTGGGAAGTGCTGCGGCAGCGCCGTCAGCGCAGACGCGAAGAGGGCGAAGGCCACCACGGCAACAAACACCAGCATGTCGATGGGAAGCGTCGGAGCCTCGTCGGCCTGCGCCGAGGCGCCCGTCTGCTGCGCAGGAGCCTCGTCGGCACCCAGCGGGGCCAGGCCCTTGGTGCGCGGGTCAATCGACGGCAGGAAGAGGATGGCGGGCAGGTTGAGCACCACGGTAAGCGCCGCGACCGTCAGGAAGCCCGCACGCCAGCCACTCGACGCGATGACGCCGTTCACCACCGGCGAGAACGCCGCGCCCGCCAGACCGCTGCAGCTCATGGCAATGGAGGTGGCCAGCGCCACGCCCGCGATGAACCACTTGTTGAGGATGGTGGTGGCAAACACGAAGGTCAGGCAGCCAGCAGACAGGCCGCGCAGGACGCAGAGCAGGTACATGGGCATGATGGAGTTGCACATCGCCAGCGCCGCCGTCGAGGCCGCAAGCACCGCCGTCGCGCCAATCATCAGCGGCTTGAGGCTCTTCTCGGAAAGCAGGCGCGGTACCAGCATGCCGCCCACGGCCAGCGCGATGTTGCAGATGGTGGGCATAAGGCTCGCCTGGCCGCGCAGGATGCCAAACTCGTCCATAAGGGGCGTAAAGAAGAGGCCAGACACGTTAGTGACCAGGCCAATGCCCGACGCAAGCAAGCCGCACATGCCAATCAGCACCAAAAGGTGCCTACCAGAGATCTTCATGGGTTCCCTCCTTTGGTCTTTTATGCGATGTTTAGAGTATACGTCGTATGGGATAAGGAGCGCGCCATATGGGTCACATCGATGCAGCTAACTGCGTGGTTGTTCCCGGAGCGGCGGATGTCGCGCCGGCAGTTATCTATGCGATTGACTCGCCGGACCACCCCACTGACGTAGAGGCGCTTACCGCGGGGCTGAATGCCTGGGTGGTGACGGTTCCCGTAGCGCACTGGAACGACGCCCTCACCCCGTGGCCGGCACCCGCACTCTACCGCGAGGAGCCTGCCTTTGGCGGACACGCGGCAGAGACGCTTGACGAACTTCTTACGCAGGTTGTCCCCGCCGTTGAAGCGCGCATTGCCACAGAGACTGGCCACGCGCCAACGACCTGCGCCATCTGCGGATACTCGCTCGGCGGGCTGTTCTCGCTGTACGCCTTTACGCACTGCGACGCCTTTGCCGCGTGTGCGTGCCTCTCAGGCTCGGTCTGGTACGAAGGCTGGGTGGAGCATCTTGCCGCGCAGGAGGGCGACCTCGCTGGCCGCTACGCGTACTTCTCGCTGGGCACCAAGGAGAAGCGCGGCGGGCAGCCGCTCATGCGCACCGTCCAGAAGTGCATGGAGGAGTGCGTCGAGCTGCTGCGCCGCCGCGGGTGCAGCGTTGACTTTGTGCTCGGCCCGGGCAATCACCTGCAGCATATCCCCGAGCGCTATGAGGTCGGCCTTCGTGCGCTGGACAAGGCGTTGTAGGACCACCAAGGACTGTCCTTGGTGGTCCCTGGCTGAACCGCCGCTACGCGGAGAGCGCCTTGGTGTAGAGCATGGCGTTGCGCAGCTTGTCGCCGTCACCGCCCAGCGCATCTACTAGCGCAAACGCGAAGTGCAGCGTAGTTCCGGGACCCTGCGAGGTGATGAGGTTGCCGTCGCGCACCACGACCTCATCGACCCACGTGCCGTCTGTGCCGATGGTGTCCTTACGCGTAGGGAAGCACGTAAACCTGCGCCCGGCAAGCAGCCCAGCGCGGTCAAGCGACATAGGGCCAGCGCAGATGGAGGCCACCAGCTTGCCCTCGGTGTTGCCAAACGTACGAAGCTCATCAACAAAGCGCTGGTCATCGGCCAAGTTTGCAGCACCCGGCATGCCGCCCGGCACTACCACCATGTCGTACTCGTCCAGCGAACCATCGAAGAGCGTATCAGCCAGCGCCGTGATGTCATGGCAGCCCGTGACCCGCGCATCGTTCAAACCCACGCTCTCGCACACGAACCCACCGCGACGAATGATGTCCACCACAAACAGCGACTCGCCTTCCTCGTAGCCCGGTGCGAGCATGACGGCAACCTTCTTCATTTTGGCCTCCTTCGATGGCGCTTCCTTTGACGCTGTCCACGATACGCGCCGGCCACCGCAGCCACCAGCCGTTTCCAAAAGCTGGAACCCCGCAACCCCGGTGCACAAACGCCAGCAAGGGGGTATCGTTAGCAGCATCCCCCACTCTTGGAGCCCTCATGACCTACGACAAGCTGACGGTAGCCCTGCTCTCTATGCTCTCGGCCGAAGACCGAGACTCGACCAACGCGCAGGTGGCGCGCTACCTACTTGCGCATGCCGACGAGGCCGGCGCACTCTCCATCAAAGAGCTTGCCGCGGCCGCGCACGTAGGAACGGGCACCATCTCGCGCTTTGCCCGAGACGCCGGCTTCGCCAGCTTTGCCGAGCTCCGCGAAGCCTTGGGCGGCTTTGCACAGCAGTTCGCCTCCGTCACCGGCGCCCAGCCAGAGGCGCGCGCAGACGAGCTCTCGCGGCATGTCACCATGGCAGTCGAGCGGGCCGTCCGCGGCGTTGACCAGCAGGCGCTGCAGCGCCTTGCGCACGACCTGCACGCCTACCAGCGCGTCAGTGCCTACGGCCTCCTGAAGGGCCAGGCTGCGGCCCTTGACCTGCAGGTTGACCTCCTCATGCAGGGTAAATGGGTTGACACCACCACCGCGCTCGCCGACCAGATGGAGCACATCGCGCGTGCGGGCAGAGACGAGCTGGTCATCGTCTTCTCGTACACCGGCGCCTACTTTGAGTACGGAGACCTTGACCAGGCCCTGCGGCGGCTCGACCGACCGCGCATCTGGATGGTAAGCGGGGCACGTCGGCCGCAGCCAGCGTACGTCTCAGACCTGCTGCTCTTTGACTCCGACCTCGACCGCCTGGGGCATCCCTACCAGCTTGAGGCCGTCGCTGCCCTCATCGCGCAAGAGTACGCCGCAACCGCCTAAACCACCAAGGAACCACCAAGGACTGTCCTTCCTGGCTCGCAGACCGAACCGTTAACCTGCGTGTCGTACAAACGCAGTATCGTTATGGCATTGCCATTCGCACGAAGGAGATGCCATGGATCAAGAGAACCAGGAGCGCGCAGCCAGGCGCGTCAAGGTCAAGAGCTCCGAGACCGGCCGCACCGGCACCAAGCGCGCGGCCATCAAGCCGCACAAGCGCGTCGAGGACAACAGCATTCCCAAGCAGGTCATCGAGGCGTTTATGGGCGCGCTGCAGCCCGGCGTCGTCAGTCAGACCACGTGGGGCACCAGCCTCTCCGCCAAGACGGCAACGCTGCGCACCAACTTTAGCCTCGCCACCAGCGAAGAGCCCTACCTGCTGCTGGACCTCGACGGCAAGGCCAAGTCGGGCATGGTGCTGGGCACCAACGGCATCCACCTGGCCGACGGCCGCGGCGGCACGATGGCCATCGCGTGGGACCAGCTCAAGACCATGCAGGTGAACTACCAGAACAACATGCTGGTCATCGGCCAAAGCGGCATCTCGTCCAAGGACAGCAAGGCCATGGCCGTGCTGCTGCAGCAGATTCAGAAGAAGCTGGCCTAGCCCCATCAAGGAGGCACGATCGTGAGAAACACGCGCATTGCACGCAAGGCCCTGCGTTGGCTGGTGGCCGCAATGGCCTGCATCGCCCTGAGCGCCTGCGTGGAAATCGAGTACGCCCCGCAGGGCACTGGAGGCGGCACCAGCAGCGGCACCTCGTCTTCGGGCAGCTCGCTCTCTGACATGGTCTCCAGTGGCCTCACCATGCAGGCCGAGCGTGGCAAGGAAGAGCTTGAGATCAACCGCATGGAGCCCGGCGGCACACGTCCGGCCAACCTCGAGAACGATACCTGGACCGTCTTCGTCTACCTGTGCGGATCCAACCTCGAGTCCCAGGGCGCGGCGGCCACCAAGGACCTCAACGAGATGCT
>DJXA01000180.1 GCA_002449555.1 Atopobiaceae bacterium UBA7016
GACCGGTGGCCTCAAGGCGCTGCAGATTACCTCGGTGGTAAACCACCAGACCATCGGCGAGATCGACGCGCTCTTCGACATCATGGTTGACCTGCCCATTGACAGCTGGCGCCTTGCCAACGTAGAACCCATCGGAAGCGCCCTCGTCAACGCGGACATCCTCTTTACGCCCGAGGACTATGCGCGGCTCTTCTCGTTCATACGGGAGAAGCGCGAACAGCAGTGGCCCGTATCATATGGGTGCTGCCACTATCTGGGACTGGGTTACGAAGGCGAGCTCCGCGACTGGTTCTGGCTCTGCAGCGCGGGAATCCACATCATGTCGGTCATGCACACAGGTGACATCGGCAGCTGTCTGGACATCGAGCGTACGCCGCAAACCGTCTTTGGCAACATCAGAACCGACGACATCGCCGAGGTGTGGGAGCACGGCTTTGGCATATATCGCCAGGCAAATGGCCTGGCGGAGCGCAACGAAGCGTGCGCGGCCTGCTCACAGAAACGCTGGTGCCGCGGCGACTCCGCGCATAGCTGGGACTTTGCGCATGACGAGCCGCGCATCTGCATGCTGCGCGACTTGCCGGGATTTGTGTCCGTTGCGGAGGCGTAGCAGCCGTGCCACGCAGGCGCCCAAGCCCTAGCGGTTGTCGATCCTCGTGACGTTGGCGATGGTGATGGTTAGGCGGCCGTCATCCTCCCGCGTGAACTCAAGGTAGCCGGGACGGTCGGGCAGGTCGGACGGAAAGCTAATCTCAACGCCCGTGTCCGTACGAATGCGATGCGTCTTGGCCATGCGGTTGGCAACGCCGCGGCGCACCGGCACTTCCTCCGGCAGCTGCTGCTCGCGCACCTCCTGCTCAAAGCGCTCGCGCAGGTCCTCGCGGTCACCAAAGACCTCGCGGCCCACCTCCACCGGCTCGACCATCTCCTCGCGCTCGGCAGCCTCTGCCAAGGCCGCCTTGGCGCGGGAGACCTCCAAAGCCGGAGTCAGGCCAGCGTCCTCGGCCACCTCCTCGACGATCTGCGAGACGGCCGTAAACACGTCCTTGCTCGACGCGCGGGCATGGCAGCGCAGAAACTCGTCGGCAATCACGTTGACCTCGCGGCCCGCAATGAGCCGCGGCTTATCAGAGAAGTCGATGTCAAGCGTGTCCTCGTTCACCAGGAGGTAGCTCGCCACCTTTTGCGTGGGGCTCGGCAGCATGCCGTCGTGGCGGTAGATGCCGTTGAAGCCGCCGCCCACCTCATGCGCGAAGGAAAGCTTGCGCGGAAGCACCATCACGGCAAACCAGCGCTTGCCAGAAGACTCGAAGGCGGCTTCGAGCTCTGCCTCGTTCACCTTTCCTTCAACCTTCATGTCGCCGGTGTCCTCGAACTCGGCCACCAGCACGTCGCACTGCTCCACGCTGTCGGCGCGGCGCAGCTCCTCCCAAAACCACTGGGCTACCTGCACAGATATGCCCACGAAAGTGTTTTCGTTGGCCAGGTATTGCGACAGCTGCTCGGCAAAGAGGCTACCTTCCGCAAACTCGCCATGACGGCTCTCGGCACTGGCGGAAATGCGCCTCAGGTGCCGCTGCACATATGACTTGACCTGCTTGTCCTCAAGCGGCAGCTCCTCCTCCGAGAGGTAGGCGCTGCCGGACTCAAAGTCAAAGGCATGCAGAATGGCGTGGTTGGTACGAATCATGGGACGTCCTCTCGTTGCGCGACGGAAGACACATAGTAGCGCAGAGGACGGACAATCACAGAAGTTGTTTGTCACGCGTCAGTCCGCACGGGCGGCCTGATAACGAATTGGCGAGTCGAGACCTCCGCGCGGCCACCTGTCCTGAGCAGATCGATTTCGGGCTGTCACAAGGCGGCTCCGCTCAATGAGCTTCGCGTACACGTGCTTCACAAACCAGGGCTCGGTGGAGCGGGCAAGGGCCTCTTCAGGCGTGAGCCAGCCAACCTGGCTGTTCTCGTCAGGCTTGACGCGCACCGACTGGGAGGGGTCAGCTTCGATCAGGTACGTCACGTTAAGGTGCAGGTGCGACGACACATACGCACCGCGCTTCATGTGCCCGTCAACGGTCAAGACCTCGAGCGAGATAGGCTCGTCAGAAACGAGCCGCACGTCAGTGAGGCCGCTTTCCTCACGTACCTCACGCAACGCAACACTCGTAAGATCGCGCTCACCATCGGCATGGCCACCCAGCCACGCCCATGATTGGTACAGATTGTGATACGCCATGAGCACAAGCGAACGGTCGGGCGACACCACCCACGCGGACGCCGTGAAATGCGCCGGGTCTCCCCTGCCCCAGATGTGCTCGAGTGCCTCGTCGCCCGCCGCCTCAGCGGCGTCAAGCAGCGCCAGCATCACCGAGCGGTCACGCTCCTCCTGCTCGCAGCCGGGCACAAAGGACGCCAGACACGAACGCACTCCCACCGCTCAGACCTCCTGCCCCGCTTTAGCTTGCATGCGGCGCAGCATCGCCTTGCCCACGATGGCGGCAAAGAGCTGCTGGAAGAGCGTGCCGATCATCACGGGAAAGAGCGCACCCGCAGGCAGGTAGGCGGCAGCGAGCACGGCGCCCGCCGAGATGTTGCGGATTCCGCAGTCAAACATCATGGTGATCATGACATCGTCGCTCTGGCGCGTGGCACGAGCCACCGCACCGCCCACCAAGATACTCAGAGCCGTCAGACACGCCACAAAGGCGGCCACCGCAACCAGGCGCGGCGTCAGGTTGAGCACATACTGCGAGATGCCCGTAGCGTTGGTCGCGATGATGATGGGAACGAGAATGCTGGAGAGAGGCGCCATGACCGGCGAGAGCTCCTCCTTGACACGCCCATGGCTGAGCTGGTTGTACACCACACCGATAACCGCTGGAATCGCAACCATATAGAGCATGTCGCCCATCATGCCCATCACGTCCACCTCAACGGACGCCCCGCACAAGAGCTTGAGCGTCCAAGGGATGGAGAACGGGGCCAGAATCGTTGAGACAAACATCATGGTCAGCGCCAGGGCAACGTTTCCGCCGTACACGCCCGACCACATGACGGTGGTGGCGCCTACCGGCACGCTTGCCTCAAGTACCAACCCCACCACCGTGTCAGGGTCGGCGCCAAACAAAAGGCCGGCGATCAGGCGCACCACGATGGGCGCCGCCGCGTGGATGAGCCCCACCGTCAGAAGCAGCGGCAGCGGCTTACGCAGCGTCTGTCCGATGCTCTCAAAGTCGTTTCCCAGGGCGTTTTGGAACGTGACGACGGCAAACAGCGTGGGGATGGCCGGTCGAAGCGGAATGAGCAGCTGCGGCCAGAGCACGCCCACCAAGATGCACAGTGGCACGATAAACACCATGTTGGCCGAAATCCACTTGCCCAGCCGCTTCCACGTCTCCATAGCCCTCCCCCTCTGATGGAAAAATGCTACCACGGCGCGACAGGAGTAATTTGGCCAATCAGGTCCCGCCTCGCAAACGGGACCACCGAGGACTGTCCTTCGTGGTCCCGCAACCGCCCCGTTGGTTCATCGTTTGGAGCGGGCGCTTCCTGTGCACGTGCGGTGAGCGCAGGCAAACAACAATTGAAATGAACGCCGCAGTCGGGGTAAAATCCCGCACCGTAGCTAGGAATTACAAAGCACCACCCAGACCTACAGGAGAGAGGCATCATGCCAGACACGCTGCTCAGCATCAACGGGCTCTCGGCGGGGACCGAGGACAAGCCCATTCTTCATGACATCAGCCTGACCGTTGACGCAGGTCAGACCCACGTTCTCATGGGCCCCAACGGCGCCGGCAAGTCCACCCTTGGCCACGTCATCATGGGCGACCCCACCTATCGGGTCGCCTCGGGCTCCATCACCTTTGACGGCACCGACATCACCGAGCTCTCGCCCGACAAGCGCTCGCTGGCGGGCATCTTCCTGTCCTACCAGGCGCCGGTCGAGGTTCCGGGCGTGCCCCTGTACAGCTTCCTGCGCACCATCTGCCAGATGCGCCCCGAGCTCAAGACCACCGCGCGCAAGTTCCGCCAGCGCGTGGCCGACATCTGCAAGCAGCTCGACATGGACGACTCCTTCCTCACCCGCGAGCTCAACGTGGGCTTCTCCGGCGGCGAGAAGAAGAAGATCGAGATGCTGCAGCTGCTGCTCCTGCAGCCCAAGCTGGCCATCCTCGACGAGACCGACTCCGGCCTGGACGTTGACGCACTGGCCATCGTCAGCCGCGGCATCGAGGCCTACCGCCAGGAGTGCGACGGCGCGCTGCTCATCATCACGCACAACACGCGCATCCTCGAGCGCCTCGACGTCGACCGCACCCACGTTATGGTGCGCGGCAGCCTCGTGGGCGAGGGCGACGCCTCGCTCATCGACGAAATCGACGCCACCGGCTTCGGCCGCTTTGAGGAGGCCCTGGCCGCGAAGGGCGGTGCGAACTAGTGAGCGAGACTCCCGAGAGGAAGCGCTCGGAGGTCGCCGACGTCGACCGCTCCCTCTATGACTTCGTGATGCCCGAAGAGGGCTACGAGCGCTATGACGACGGGCTGACGCCCGACATCGTGCGCGCCATCTCGGCCAAGAAGGACGAGCCCCAGTGGATGCTTGACCTGCGCCTCAAGGCGCTGGACACCTTCCACGAAATGCGCATGGCCGACAACTGGGGCCCGGACACCTCGGGTCTGGACATGGACCACATCTCAACCTACGTGTCGCCCAAGACCAAGCAGGCGCGCAACTGGGACGAGGTGCCCGAGGACATCAAGACCACCTTCGAGCGCCTAGGCATCCCCGAGGCCGAGCGCGAGAGCCTGGCCGGCGTGGGCGCCCAGTACGACTCCGAGATCGTGTACCACAACATGCGCGAGGAGGTGGCCGAGCAGGGCGTCATCTACTCCACCATCGAGGACGCGCTGCACGACCCCAAGTGGGAGCCGGTGGTGCACCAGTACTTCGGCACGCTCATCCCCATGCGCGACCACAAGTTTGCCGCGCTGCACTACGCGGTGTGGTCGGGCGGCTCGTTTGTCTACGTGCCTGAGGGCGTGACGCTCTCCTACCCGTTGCAGAGCTACTTCCGTCTCAACGCCAGCGGCGCAGGCCAGTTCGAGCACACGCTCATCATTGTCGAACCGGGCGCTGACCTGCACTTTATTGAGGGCTGCTCGGCACCTAAGTACTATGAGGCCAACCTGCACGCAGGTGCGGTCGAGCTCTTCGTCAAGGACCACGCGCGCCTGCGCTACTCCACCATCGAGAATTGGTCCAAGAACATGTTCAACCTCAACACCAAGCGTGCCACGGTTGGTGCTGACGCCAAGATGGAATGGGTCTCGGGCAGCTTCGGCAGCCATGTGAGCTACCTCTACCCCACCACCATCCTCGCCGGCGCGCGCTCGAGCTGCGAGTTCACTGGCATCACGTTCGCTGGTGCCACGCAGGATCTCGACACCGGTTGCAAGGTCATCCTGAACGGCGCGGACACCACCGCCTCGGTGGACACCAAGTCCATCTCCAAGGACGGCGGCGTCAACACATTCCGCAGCTCGGTGGTCATCGGCCGCAAGGCAGACCGTGCCCGTGCCACCGTCAGCTGCTCGTCGCTCATGCTGGACGACATCAGCCGCTCTGACACCATCCCCGCCATGGACGTGCGCAACGCCACGGCGTCGGTGGGCCACGAGGCAACCATCGGCCGCATCAGCGATGACACCATCCTGTATCTGATGAGCCGCGGCTGCTCTGAGGCCGAGGCCCGCACCATGGTGGTCAACGGCTTCGCCAACCCGGTCAGCAAGGAGCTGCCGCTTGAGTACGCCGTCGAGATGAACAACCTCATCAAGCTCGAGATGGAAGGGGCGATTGGCTAATGTCTGCAACCAAGACGCTGGCACACGTCAACGTGCCCGCTGCGCAGACCTGGAACTACCTGCGCATCAACGACATCTCGTTTGAGGTGCCCGTTCCCACCACCAAGGGCGAGGTGCTCGCCCGCCTGCCGCAACTCTTCTCCAAGGTGGAGACCGGCATCGGCGCCGAGGCCGCCGGCTGGATCGTGAGCGCCTCCGGCGACTCCCGCTATGTGGAGGTCAAGGCTGGCGCACACCGCGCCGAGCCCATCGTCATTGACATCGACGCCGCCGCGGGCGACGTCCGCGACACGGGCGTGCTCGTGCGCGAAGGCGCCGAGGCAACCGTAGTCGTGGCCGCCCACGGAAGCGCCAACGAGCCTTCTACCTCGGCATCGTTGCTCCGCATCGTAGCCGAGCGCGACGCCGTGGTGCATCTGGTAGAGATTGTGGCCCTCGGCGCCAACGCGCAGCACCTGGAGGGTGTGGGCATCGACGCCGCCGAGAGCGCGCAGATCGAGGTACGCCAGTATGCCCTGGGTGGCGACAAGGTTGCCGTGGGCATCTGCACCAACCTGGCCGGTCGCTCCGCGCGCCTCGTGCATGACATGCGCTACATCGCTCGCGGCTCCGAGCAGCTCGACGTCAACCACCTCGTTCGCCAGCGTGGCCGCAACACGCGCTCCGAGATCGTGACCTCGGGCATCCTGGCAGACTCCGCCAAGAAGACGATGCGCGAGACCATCGACCTCATCCACGGCGCCAAGGGCGCCACCGGAAACGAGATCGAGACCGTGCTCGTCACCGGCGACAACATCGTCAACAAGACGCTGCCCACCATCCTCTGCGACGAGGACGACGTGGCGGGCAACCACGGCGCGTCCATCGGCTCGGTGAGCGCCGAGCAGCTGGGCTACCTGGCCGACCGTGGCCTTTCTACCGCCGAGGCCGAGGCGCTGTTTGCCCGCGCCATCTTTGACGACGCCGTCATCCACGC
>DJXA01000181.1 GCA_002449555.1 Atopobiaceae bacterium UBA7016
TGACAAGACTATAGGAACACCCCCCTTCCCCCTGCCACTAGGCTGGGAATAGGGGCCACCTCGCGCAGAACCTTTATCCCGTCGTGTGGGCTTCTTATCCGCGAGAACGCTTACCCAAAATGAGAATGGAGGACGGGGGCCATGGCCGTTTATCGGTTGTCAGTCGGTTTTCGACTGTAGATAGCAAGCATAGCACACATAGCATACGCTGGCCGTATGCAATAGAACTGTCCTATAAGTAAGGCTTTTAGATGCAGAATCACGCATATACTTCTGATTTTATGCGTGCCATATCCACACAAAGAAACGGCCACCCCTGCTGTGAGGTGGCCGTCCGATAGGGGGTAGTCTGTCGGTCTACTCTGTCGTGATTCTTCCCTGCTCGCGGTCAATCAGCACGGCGCGAACGTCCTCGATGTACTGCCTGAGTTCCTCGTTCGTCTCAATCATGATTGTCACCAGACCGTTGGCCACGTTCTCGCTGTGGCCGTCCAGCATCCCCAGCAGTGCGCACGTTACAAAGTCGAGCTTGTCTAGTGCTTTGTCCGCAGCGTCGTATCTGGTCGTGACCAATTCTTTCGTCTCGTTTGCCATATCTGTTACCCTTTCTCTCGTAGCCCCACGGGGCTATTACCTAGGCCACGGCGCTGTGATTGGTAGTCGGGGTGCCGTGGCCTGCTTGCCTAGTTGTCTGTCCCCGTCTTGGGGCTAAATGGCAGAACGTTTCCGGTACGCGCAGCGTCGAGGTCGTTTGCCACGGTTTCGTTAGTCGCTGCTTGCGCGGCGCTGTCTCGGCCCGTCGCGTATCTGCGTAGGGTCATGGCGGGGTCGCTGTGTCCCATGTTGTTGGCAATGGTGCCTATTACCTCGCCGCGTGAGTGTGCGGCGGTGCCGTAGCTGTCTCGCAGCCCGTGAAAGGTCACATAACGGCCCTCTGTCCCCACTAGCCCCCATTGCCGTGCAAAACTCGTCCACTCATGCGTTAGCACGGTGGGGTTGCAATAGCTCCCGTCGATTCTCCCGCATACATAGAGCGTTGAAAATGCGTCCTCAGTGGGCAGTATGTCGGCCTCTTTCATTGCCGTGCTCCACTCGTCCCACATAGCCGCGCGGCGCTCCCGCAGCGCGTCCACAATGCCGCCTTTAAGCGCCAGCACCCTGTTACCTGCCGCGCTCTTGGGTGGCTTCACATACGTGCCGCTCTTGGCCTCGCCGATGCTCTGCACAACACGGATTTTCGGCCCTCGTTCGTCCTCGCCCTCCCATTGGATGCCCTCTAGGTCAACGTTGCCCCACGTCAACGCGCAGCACTCGCCGCGCCTCAATCCACAGTAAAGGGCCAGACGCGCCGCGATGGTTAGTGGCGTTGGCCGTGCAGCGTCGAGCGCCTGCATTGCTCTGGCGCGTCCGTTGGCGTCCAGCGCGTTGGGCCTCTTGCCGTTCGTCCTGCTCGGCGTTTTGACTCCACGCGCGGGGTTCTTTGCCAGATCGTCATGGTTCACGGCGTATTCGCAGGCGCTCCACAGCAGGCGGTGGGCCTTTGCCACGGTGGTGCCGTTTAGCCCACTTTCCAGCAGAGACAACTCCCACGCTTCAATCACTTTCACCGTGAGCGCTCGTAGGGGCGTGCCGCCTATCGCCTTGCCGCGCCCAAAGTAACGCATGGTGTTCCTGTAGTCGGTGGCCGTGGTGGGGCTGATTCCCTTGTGCTGGCGCGTCCCCGTGTTGGTGGGGTCGTACAGCTTCTCTAGGGTCGTGATATAGCGCCCAACGTACTCGGCCACCGCCTGACTAGCGTCGGGCGTGGCGTGCTCGGTCTCCATCTGCTCGCGCCACGTTTCCATCGCGGTGGTGGCCTGTGATTTGGTTTTGACGGTGGCGGGGTCGAGCGTCTTTGTTATCTGGCGCTGAATGTACGGCTTGCGCTGCTCTGGGCTGCGCATGTCCTCCACGTAGGCGGTGTTAGGGCGCTTGCCGAAAGCCTTACGGCGCTGCATGTCCGTGCGGGTGTCCTCCACGTAGGCGGGGTTTGGCTCTGAGTATTTGAGCACGGCCACCCAGGGCTTGCCCTTGCGATTGTTGAGACGGCGTAGAAACGCGCTTGTGTAGAAGTCTGCCATGGCCTGCCCTCCATCGGCTTGTGATGTGTCGAGGTGTACACCTCTCTGTACACCTAGTGTACACCCCGCGTTACCGTCTGCCTAGTCTCTAGTGTCCGATTAGGCGCATTTAGCAGGGGTGTTTGTCGGGCATTTCTGGGCTGTCTGTAGCTACGTGGTACTTTTAATCCCAAGGTCGTGGGTTCGAACCCCACAGGGCCCACCACGTAAACGAGAAGGCCTCCGGCAACGGAGGCCTTTCTTGTGAGTGCCCTGCACGGGGGTTCGAACCCACGAGGGCGGAAGCGCCCGGCGGGTGCTTCCGGGCGGAGCGCCGCAGGCGCGGAGCCGTGGAGCGCTGCCGGAGGCAGCGCGGCGAACCCCACAGGGCCTACCCACGTAAACGAGAAGGCCTCCGGCAACGGAGGCCTTTCTTGCAAGCGTTCGGTATGGAGTTCGAACCCGCAGGGCGACAGCTCCCTGCTAGGCATTCTGCTTTGCGAACCAGATGGACTTGAGGAACTCGTATTCATCGTCGGTCATCTCGGACCCGAGCTTCGCCTTCGCCTGATCCAAGGTGATGCCCGCGAGGTAGGCCAGTTCGGCCCAAATCGTCAGCTCGAGCTGCCTCTTGGCATCCAGTTCGCCGCCCGACACCCACTGCAGGTCTTCCAGGCTCAGTTCTTTTTCGTCTTCCATTGTTCAAGGCCTTCTTAATTGTGTTTGCCGCTGCTGCATATTCTACGTGCAAACAGGTGGTTTCGTCTTCGGGGAATCAAGGCATGGGCTTGAACGCGAGAGTTTGTTCCGTTCCTCGACGTATTGTTACCACTTTGGTTCAACTGTTCATCCTGCGCAGGGGCATCACAACCTCACGGTAAAGTACCTCACGATAACCACCAAGCCTTCGAGAGGAGGACCTGACATGCTCAAGCACTACACCGCCCAGGCCCTCCGCCGACGCCAGGCTCGACGTACCTCGCCGCGACGCGCTCGCGTGCTGCTCTAGCCTGCCTAGGCACAGTCCGCACACCAACCACAGGACGCAGCAGCACCCGGCGCTCAAGCCGGGTTTTTCATGCGCCGCGGCATCCTTGCTCCACCCAAAAGCCAAGCAAAGCGATATCAACGTCGCACGCGAAGAAAGGAACCAACATGTCCGAGAGCACCAGGGAAAAGGTCGTACTTGCGTATTCGGGAGGCCTCGACACCTCCGTTATCGTCAAGTGGCTGCAGGTCGTGAAGAACATGGACGTCATCGCCATTTGCGGTAACGTCGGCCAGGACGAGAAGGACCTCTCCTGGATCAAGCAGAAGGCCCTCGACATGGGCGCTATTGCCTCCGAGGCCATCGACATGCGCGAGGAGTACGCCGACACCATCCTTGCCAAGGCCATCTGGGCCAACGGCAAGTACGAGGGCGTCTACCCGCTGCTTTCCGCGCTTTCCCGCCCGCTGATCTCCAAGCACCTCGTGGACATCGCCCACAAGTACGGCGCCAAGTACATCGCCCACGGCTGCACCGGCAAGGGCAACGACCAGGTGCGTTTCGAGACCTCCATCCGCGCGCTTGACCCCGAGCTTGAGATTATCGCTCCCGTGCGCGAGTGGGATCTCAAGACCCGCGACGAGGAGATGGAGTGGGCCGAGGCCAACGGCGTGCCCGTGCCCACCACCAAGAAGAAGCCCTACTCCATCGACGACAACCTGTGGGGCCGTGCCATCGAGTGCGGCGTGCTGGAGGACACCTGGAACACGCCTCCCGCAGACATCTGGACGATGACCAAGAACTGGGAGGACTGCCCCAACGAGCCCGAGACCATCATCATTGGTTTTGAGAAGGGCATCCCCACGTCCATCAACGGTGAGAAGATGTCGCTGCTTGATGCCATCATCAAGGCAAATGAGATTGCTGGCCGCAACGGCTTTGGTCGCATCGACATGATCGAGGACCGCGTCGTGGGCATCAAGAGCCGCGAGTGCTACGAGTGCCCCGCCGCGCTGCTGCTCATCCAGGCACACCAGACGCTCGAGACCCTGTGCCTTGACGCCGAGACGCTGAAGCAGAAGGCCAAGCTGGACGTCGAGTGGGCGTCGCTGGTGTACCGCGGACTGTGGTACAGCCAGAACCGTCTGGCCATCGATGCGTACAACGCTTACACCCAGCAGTTCGTGAGCGGCGAGGTCCGCATCATCCTGTGCAAGGGCGGCCTGTTCGTTGACGGCGTGCGCTCCGACCACGCGCTGTACGACTACAACCTGGCCACCTACGACGAGGGCGACACCTTCGATCACAGCGCCTCCGCTGGCTTTATCACCTTGCACGGTCTGCAGTCCAAGACGTGGTCCAAGGTTCAGGGCCCCGGCGCCGGCTATTCGGTGGACTAGAGCGGCGATTCATACCCCTGATGCACGTTAACGGCGCGGGATTTGGTGAAAACCAGGTCCCGCGCCCCTTTTTGGGGCTGTTTTGGGAGCTGAGTGCTCAATTTGTACCACGATTTTTCGGTTTATGTAATGTCATTTTTGGTATAAGCCATTTTTGCCGGTATGACCACAATTGATATGGCTATTTACCTGCGGTTATTGGAAATCAAAAATGCAAGTAATAGGGTATACGAGAATTGACCTTACATAAACCGAAAAAACGTGGTACAAATTGAGGACCCCACCATTAATAGGGCGGTTTTTCGAGTGAAAGGGGTCCCATGCCGGTCTATGTTTGCGCCGAATCGGCCGTGCAGCACTACCGTTGCGCGCTCAGCCCTGCAGAATCGGACCGTTCGGCCCAGATCGAGAACCTCGACGATGCGGTTTCTTTGAAACGAGACGTCAACCTGCTCAACCTGACGGGGCTCGGACTTCCGTCGCCTTCCGTGACAGAGCCGCTTCATGTGCTGGTTTCTGCAGGAACAAACAGGGGAAGAGCAAAGAGCGTT
The DNA here is from genome assembly GCA_002449555.1 of Atopobiaceae bacterium UBA7016. Lineage (GTDB taxonomy): Bacteria > Actinomycetota > Coriobacteriia > Coriobacteriales > Atopobiaceae > UBA1367. Next base: position 5,039 of record DJXA01000181.1, read on the forward strand.
TTGCCCATGGCGTGGAACGGGCCGCTTCCAAAGGACGCGTTTCGCGAAGTGCAAAAAGATGCGTACGTAAGCTCTCCGGAGCTCACCTTCTTGCAGATGGCGCGCGTGCTCGACCTGGTTTCGCTCGTCGAGCTGGGAATGGAGTTCTGCGGTACGTATCGCCGGGAGGCGGTAAACGGACAGACCATCTACGACCAGCCCACGCTTACCACGCCGCGTAAGCTCGCGCAGTTCCTCGACGCGGCCGGCCAGGCGCATGGGGTCAAGGCGGCTCGCCAGGCGCTGAAGTACGTGGTGCCCGACTCGGCATCGCCTCTTGAGACCATCGTGTACCTGCTGCTTTGCCTGCCGCGCAGGCTGGGCGGGTACGCGTTTCCCACGCCAAAGCTCAACGCGGCTATCAAGCTGGGCAAGTGGGGGCGACGGCATACGCTGCGCAGGTCATCGGTGCCAGATCTGTATTGGCAAGACGCGAAGATCGACCTCGAATGCCACGGAAAGGTGCACGAGCTTGAGAAGACGCGTACCGAAGACTCGATGCGCCGAAAGGCGCTCGAGCGCATGGGCGTTGAGGTCATCGAGCTGACGTATGACGAGGTAAAGGACCAGAAGCTCTTTTCCGCAACGGTTCGGCGGTTGGCAAACAGGCTCGGCATCAGGCTGCGTGCCCGCAGCGAGCGCGGCTTTGACGAGCACGAAAAAGCGCTTCGAGACGCATTGCTGCCAACCGAAGAAATCCCTGGTCGCCTATGGAAAGAGGATATCGCCTCTGAGGAGTTTGAGAGTTGGGAAGGCGAAGAGCTTCCCCCAGAGTATGACTCGTGGGAAGTCTATATGGCAGATGGGGACGATACCGAGCTTTGATAAGCTTTCATGCGGAAATCCCAAACAAGGAGGAAGCTATGGCGCTGTGGAGCGGCAGGTTTGAAGAGGGAATGAGCGACTTTGCGCTGAAATGGGGCGCGTCGCTGCAGGACGACAAGATCATGGCCTCGCAGGACATCGCGGGCTCGATCGCGCACGCCACGATGCTGGCAAAGAACGGCATCATCTCTGAGGAAGATTTGGCAGAGATCAAGGCGGGCCTCACGCAGATCGACGCCGAGATTGAGGCAGGGCAGTTCGTCTGGGACGATGACCACGACGAGGACGTGCACATGGCGGTTGAGGGCGAGCTGACGCGCCGCATCGGCACGGCCGGCGCGCGCCTGCACACGGGCCGCTCGCGCAACGACCAGGTGGCAACCGACATCCGCCTGCTTGCAAAAGACCTGGCAGCAGGCCTCATGCGCGAGAACCTGGCCACCCGTGAGGTGCTGGTCAACCTTGCCGCAGAGCACCTCGGCGTGGTCATGCCTGGCTATACGCACCTGCAGCACGCGCAGCCTGTGCTGCTCTCGCACCATCTGCTCGCGTACTACTGGATGCTCGAGCGCGACTTCGCGCGCCTGCTCAACGCCTACGACGCTGCCGACGCAAACCCGCTGGGTGCGG
>DJXA01000073.1 GCA_002449555.1 Atopobiaceae bacterium UBA7016
CGGCCATGGGGATGACGTCGCAGGGCACGCCGGCGGCCTTGGCCTTGGCCTGCATCTGGGCCTTCATGTAACCGACCTGCGGGCCGAGCAGCGCGCAGTCGATGCCGGTGATGTGCTGGTCGAACTCGCCCACGGGGTAGGCGACGATGTCGACCTCGGTGCCCTCGGCCTCGGCGGCCTCGATCATCTTGCGGACGAGGAGCGAGGTGGACATGCCGGCGGCGCAGAACAGACGGATGGTGAGCATTGCGGTTCCTTTCTACTTCTCCTAAATCTGATGGAAAAAGCCATACAGATGAAAATTAGGCATGTCTTTTTTTGCTGCGGAACATGCCCATCACACAATTTACATGAATGTGGCAAATTTGCAAGCGTTATTTTGCCACGGGACAGGTGTTTTTTAGCGCGATTGGCCCACTACGCCATCTACCTGCGGCGAATTAGCTGACGACCATCTGCGTGATTCTCAAAAGAGAGAGGGCAGTCGGTGCAAGCAGGTTCTACGGCATGATAATGAGGTCCCAACGTCCCAGCCCCGCCTTCGTGGGTAGCGCTCGTCTCGCATCGCCTCTGTGCATGCTCAAGCGCATATCGAGACATATCTATTTGAATCTGTAAACATGTCTTTTCAGTTTCGAGCTCATCATGGCAAAGGCCAAGTGAAAAATACTTTACTTACCTAGTCAAGTTGGCATCGGCTCTCTGGAAGGAGCCCATGATGCATAAGTACATGACCATCGTGATGGACATCCGTCATAAGATCGCCTCTGGCGAATTCTCCCAGGGCGAGAAGCTGCCCACGATTCCGCAGCTTTGCGAGCAGTATGGCGTCAGCAAGATTACCGTGAAGCGTGCAATGGACGACCTTGAGTCACTCGGCCTCGTTGCACGGCGTCGCGGGTCGGGCACCTTCGTGAAAGGTATGGCCGGCACGAGCACCCTCACTGGCGCGCGCAAGGACTACGACCACTACGAGAACGTCATCCCCGACTCGGAGATGCTCGGCACCAACATTACCCGCCAGGTGCACGAGTTCTTGGTGGTGCAACCGCCGACTGACATAGCCCAAATCCTCGACATGGACCCCGAGTCCTTTGCCTATTACATTTGCCGCACCAGATTCTCTGACGGCATCCCCAACCGTGTTGAGCATACCTACGTGCCCGTGAAGGTGGCTCCCGAGCTCAAGCGCAGCGCAATGGAAGGATCGCTCTATCGCTACGTGGAGGACCAGCTTGGGTTGAAGGTTGCCAGCGCCCACCGCGCCATCGGTGCCGTGCACCCCACGGTTGATGAAGCGCAGTGGCTGAACATTGATCCTCAGACGCCGCTCGTGTCGGTGCGGCAAGTGGGATACCTTGACGACGGCACGCCGTTTGAGGTCTCTACCTGCATCCATGCGCCAGGCTACGAGGTGTTCTCCGTCACGACAAAGTAGCACACGACTCCGCCACCGGGACCAGGAAGGACTGTCCTCGGTGGTTCAGTACATTTGTTCGTCTCCTTGTGCTATGCTGGCGCAAGGAGGTTGCCATGGATGTCTTTGATCGCTACGCGCCGTTTGTGCAGGACTTCATCTACGAGCACGGCTGGGAATCGCTTCGTGGCGTACAGGTTGCTGCTGCCGAAGCCATCTTCAACACCGATGACAACGTACTACTCACCGCGTCAACGGCCTCAGGAAAGACTGAGGCGGCGTTTTTCCCCATCCTGACCGAGTTTTGGGAGAATCCCCCAGCAACGGTGGGAGCCATCTATATCGGGCCTCTCAAGGCGCTCATCAACGACCAGTTTCTGCGTCTGGATGACCTCTGTGCCGAAGCAGGCATCAACGTCTGGCGCTGGCACGGAGACGTTTCGCCCTCGCACAAGAACCGCATGCTGAAGCACCCGTCGGGCATCCTGCAGATTACGCCCGAGTCACTCGAGGCGCTGCTCCTACACAAGCACTCGGCCATCGCCTCGCTGTTTGGCGACTTGCGCTACGTGGTCATCGACGAGGTTCACTCGTTGCTGCGCGGAGACCGCGGCGGCCAATGCCTGGCCTGCATCGAGCGCCTCAGCCGGCTTGCGGGCGTCAAGCCGCGCCGCATCGGCCTTTCGGCCACCATCGGAGACCCGGAGGCCACCGGTCGCTACCTGTCGGCCGGCACCGGGCGCAGCTGCGTCATCCCGCGCGTCGAGGCCACGGGGCAGCGCTGGCGCGTAAGCATGGAGCACTACTACATCACCGGCGCGCAGGCGCCTGACCGCGTCCGTCCAGACGAGGACGTGTCAGCTCTTGCGCTCGCAGAGGCCGAGGTCTCGTACGAAACCCAGAATCAGCCCGCTGAGAGCCAGCCCATCCCCTCGCGCGAGGACTTGCCCGCTGAGGCCGAGGTCGCCACCTTGGCAAAGCCCGACCCTGAGGCGGCCTCTGACCAGGCGCCAGTTTGGGCTGACCCGGGCGTGGGCTACATCTTTGAGCACACCCGTGGCCGCAAGTGCCTCATCTTCTGCAACTCGCGCGAAGAGGCTGAAGACGTCACCACCACGCTGCGCCAGTACTGCGAAGACCGCCACGAGCCTGACCGCTTTCTCATCCACCACGGCAACCTCTCGCAGTCCATCCGCGAGGGCGCCGAAGACCTCATGCGCGACGAGACCGTCCCCCTCACCACCGTGACCACGGCCACGCTTGAGCTGGGCATTGACATCGGACGGCTGGAGCGCGCCTTCCAGATTGACGCGCCGTTCACCGTCTCATCCTTCCTGCAGCGCATGGGCCGCACCGGACGCCGCGGACAGCCACCTGAGATGTGGTTTGTCATGCGCGAGGAAGAGCCCGAACCCCGGGCACTTTTGCCTGAAACCATCCCTTGGAAGCTCCTGCAGGGCATTGCGTTGGTGCAGCTCTACCTTGAGGAACGCTGGGTGGAGCCGCCCAGTCTTGACCGCCTCCCCTACAGCCTGCTGTATCACCAGACCATGGCGACGCTGGCCAGCTGTGGCGAGCTGACACCTGCGGCATTGGCCGAGCGCGTGCTCACGCTCACGCCGTTCCACCGCGTGAGCCTTGACGACTACCGCTGCCTGTTGCGGTACCTCATCGAGAAGGACCACGTGCAGATCACGGAGTCTGGCGGGCTCATCGTGGGCCTCGCGGGCGAGCGCGTCACCAACAACTTCAAGTTCTACGCGGTGTTTGCCGAAAACATCGAGTACACCGTGCGCAGCGAGTCCCAAGAGCTGGGCACCATTGTGCAGCCGCCCCCGGTGGGAGAGCGCATCGCCATCGCAGGACATGTCTGGGTGGTGGAAGAGATCGACCACAAGCGCCACCTCATCGAAGCGACGCAGGTCAAGGGCAAGGTGCCGGCGTACTTCGGCGAGGTTGCCGGCGACATCAACACGCGCGTACTCGAGCGCATGCGGCAAGCGCTGCAGGAAGACACGATCTACCCCTACCTCATGGAGAACGCCACCGCACGCCTGAAGCAGGCGCGACACGTGGCCGCAAACGCCCACTTCACCGACGAGCCGCTCATCTGCATGGGTGGCAACGTGTGGTGCCTGCTCCCGTGGCTCGGCAGCTATGCCTTCCTCGCGCTTGAGCGGTTCCTCAAGATACGCTGTGCCGATCAGCTGGGACTGAAGGGCCTCTCGTCCTCACGCCCCTACTTCATGCAATTCAAAATGCAGGTAGACGCTGACGAGTTCTACCGCATCGTCAAGGAGCAGGCAGAGCTGCCGCTTGACCCCATGGAGCTGCTCTACCCGGGCGAGGTCCCCTACTTCGACAAGTACGACGAGAACGTCCCGCCAGAGCTCATCCGCAAGGGCTTTGCGCTGGGTATCCTTGACGTTGACGGCATGCTCGCTCGTATAGCCGAGTGGTAAACTAGGATTTAACCCTGTACCGTCGTTGGGAGGCGCCATGGCACGCAGCGTGCTCATCAAGGATACGACGCGCGAGGAGCGCATGCAGATTGTCGCCAAGGGCCTCGACTGGTGCGGAGACTCAAGCTGCGAGCAATGCAGCGGCTGTAGCTTGGGCGTGGGCGCCATCGACAAGATGTACGCCCCCTACATTGATGGGTTTCTCGAGCTGGCAGAGGTCAATATGCTGCACGCCGCGACCAAGTTCACACATGGCTAGCGTATACTTCTAAAGATTGTGACAAACAACTCTTTGGAGGAACACATGGGCGAAAAGAAGGCCCCGCAGGACACGTGCGTGCTCGTCACCGGCGGCTGTGGGTTCATCGGCAGCCACACCGTGGTCTGCCTGCTCGAGCAGGGCTACGAGGTCGTCATCGTCGACGACCTGTCCAACTCGAGCGAGAAGGTGCTGGACCGCATCGACACCATCGTGGGCGACGAGGCCGCCGGGCGCCTCACCTTCGTGCGCGCCGACGTCAACGACCGCGACGCCCTCGACGCCGTCTTCGACGAGTTCGACATCGACCGCGTGATCCACTTCGCCGGCTTCAAGGCCGTTGGCGAGAGCGTGCAGAAGCCCATCGAGTACTACTCCAACAACATCGGCAACACGCTGACGCTGGTCGACGTGATGCGCGACCACGGCTGCAAGTCGATCATCTTCTCCTCCAGCGCCACCGTCTACGGCGACCCGGACGAGCTTCCGCTCACCGAGGAGAGCCCCAAGAAGCCCGCGACCAACCCCTACGGCTGGACAAAGTGGATGATCGAGGAGATGCTCCGCTCGCTCGTCGTGGCCGACCCGGAGTGGGACGTGGTGCTGCTGCGCTACTTCAACCCCATCGGCGCGCATCCCAGCGGCCTTATGGGCGAGGACCCCAAGGGCATCCCCAACAACCTTTTGCCCTACGTGGCGCAGGTGGCCGTGGGCCGTCGCGACGCCGTGCACGTCTTCGGCGACGACTACGACACCCCCGACGGCACCGGCGTGCGCGACTACGTCCACGTGATGGACCTGGCCGCCGGCCACGTGGCGGCGCTCGCCTGGATGGGCGGCCGCACGGGCTGCGAGGTGTTCAACCTGGGCACCGGCAACGGCACCTCCGTGCTCGAGATCATCAAGGCCTTCTCGGCCGCCTGCGGGCGCGAGCTGCCCTACGTCATCGAGCCTCGCCGCGCGGGTGACGTTACCTCAAACTACGCCGACTGCACCAAGGCCAAGGAGATGCTGGGCTGGGAGGCCCAGTACGGCATCGCCGAGATGTGCCGCGACGGCTGGAACTGGCAGTCTCACAACCCCAACGGCTACGAAGGGTAAGGCATGGCAGGAGACCACGGCGCGCGTTTCGCCAGCTACCTTGAGCGCAGGCGCCCCCAGATTGAGGACTTCCTTGCGCGGTTCACCCCGCGTCCTGAGGACATGACGGCTCACGTCACGCCCGATCTTTCGCGCTACCTCTACGAGCCGCTCGCGCGCTTCACAGCGAGCGGCGGCAAGCGTACGCGTCCCGTCCTGTGCCTCTTGGGCGCGCAGGCCGTGGGGATGGACCCCATCTGCGCGCTCTCTACCGCGGCAGCCGTGGAGTACTTCCAGAGCGCGGCGCTGATTCACGACGACATCGCAGACCGCAGCGAGATGCGCCGCGGCGAGCCCTGCCTGTACGTAAGCGACGGCACGGGCATAGCTATCAACGTGGGAGACCTTGCGCTTATCAACGTGTATGCGGGCCTTTTGATGGACAGCTCTCTGGACAACGAGACCTGCCTGCGCGTGCTGTGCGAGCTGACCTACATGGAGCAGAAGACGCTCGAGGGCCAGGCGCTGGACCTTGGCTGGGTGCGCGACGGCCGCTGGGACGTCACGGTGGATGACTATCTGTACATGGCCACGCACAAGACGGCCTATTACTCCGCCGCCACGCCGCTTGCCTGCGGTGCCATCTGCGCCTCCGGCACCGACGAGCAGGTGGACGCGCTGTTCTCGTTTGGCCTTGACGCCGGGCTGGCCTTCCAGCTGCAGGATGACCTGCTCAACCTGGTGGGAGACCCGGCAAAGCAGGGCAAGGACTTTCGCAGCGACATCACCGAAGGCAAGCGCACCATGGCAGCCGTGTGGGCGCTCGCGCATCTTGAAGGGGATGACGCGGCGCGCCTGCAGCAGATTCTCGCCTCGGGCACGTCTGACGAGGCGGAGCTCGCCGAGGCAGTTGCGCTCATGGAGCGCGCTGGCGCCATCGAGCACGTGCGCCTGCACGCACAGATGCTCGTCGCGCAGGCAAAGGCCCACCTTGAAGGGGTGGACCTGAATGAAGAGGCGCGCGAGACGCTTCTTTCGATGGCAGACTTTTTTGTTGAGCGACTTGGATAGGCCGCTCGTTCGACCCAGGAGAGAGACATGGAGCCAATCAGGGAAGGTGCGTCAGGCGTCGCAATTGAAGACATTCAAGAGCGCTTGACCAGACTTGGCTACGAGATTGACAGCAAGGAGCTTGCGGCACAGCGCTTTGGCAGCTCGACGGCGTCGGCGGTTGCCAAGTTCCGCCTTGACCACGGCATCAGTCTGGGCACCGAGGTTGACACCACCACGTGGTCTACCCTGGTTGACGAGGGCTACCAAATGGGTGACCGCACGCTGTACCTGCG
>DJXA01000255.1:0-1022 GCA_002449555.1 Atopobiaceae bacterium UBA7016
CGCTCCCAGATGGTGGTGGCGCCCAGGTTCACGCAGTACAGCCAGCTGGGGAAGTCCTCCTTCAGAAGCAGCCCATAGGCCTCGCGGTCCATGTCCGCGTCGGAGAGCGCGGGGCACAGAAGCGGCGTGCCGACGAAGCCCGTCACCAGGCCGCCCTCCTCCTGCAGCATGGTGCGCAGGCGCATGGCGGCCCAAGCGCGGTTGCCAAAGCCGAAGGACAGACACAGCACGTAGGCGGTCATGGTCGTGACCGCGCAGCGGCCGTTGGGCGTGAAGTACTCCTGATAGATCCATGCGCTCGTGCGGGCAGCCACCTCGTCGTAGTGGGCAGCATCCTCGGCGTGGCCCAGCACGCGGGCCGTGTCAGCCACGATGCAGGCGCTCTTCCACAGGTACAGGTACGCGACGAACGGGCCATCCGTCCCGCCGATGCGGCCAGACGGGTCCTTCGTGTCAAGCGCGAGCCAGTCGGCCAGCTGCATGGTGTTCAGCAGCGCGTGCGCGTCGCCGGCATCCTGCGCCTCGAACCAGTCCACGTAGGCCTTCATGGCGTCGTAGTGCTCGGCAAGGATGTCGGGGTCACCGTCTACCTGGTACATGTTCCAGGGGATGAACGTGGTGGCGTCGCCCCACACGGCGGGAGCGCCCTCAAGACCATAACTGGGCACCACCAAGGGCACCGCACCGTTGGAGGCCGCCTGCTCAAGCGCCATGTCGTAGAGGTACTTGCGGTAGAAGGCGTAGGGCTCAGCCAGAAGCATTGCCGTCTTTGAGAAGACGTTGGCGTCGCCCGTCCAGCCCATGCGCTCGTCACGCTGCGGGCAGTCGGTGGCGGTGTCCAGGAAGTTGTCGCGCATGCCCCAGCGTGCGTTGCTGATGAGCTGGTTGATCTTGGCATGGCCCGTGGTGATGCGGCCACGCTCGGAGTCGAAGTCGCTGTAGAGCGCGATGCCCGTGAAGTCCGCGGGGTCGAAGTCGGCCGGCGCGACACCGTCAACCTCGATCTTGGCGTAGCGGTAGCC
>DJXA01000255.1:1186-3164 GCA_002449555.1 Atopobiaceae bacterium UBA7016
TCGCGGTAGAAGTTGCCGTCCTGCAGCAGCTCGGAGGTCTGCACGTGCACCACGGTGCCTGCCGGGTAGTGCATACGCATGCGGAAGGTGCCGGCGATGTTCTGCTTGAGGTCGAGCACGCACTCCCCTGCCGGCGTGCGGATGACCTCGGGCGAGAAGGTCTCGTGCGGGACCACGGGCAGGCTCAGACGGGCATGCAGCTTCTTCGTGGCGGCAGCTGCCTCCTCGGCAGGCAGCAGCGTAGCCGCGACCGGCTCCACCGCAGGCAGCGTATCGTCGATGCGCTCGCCGTCGTAGATGTTGGAGAAGGTCACGTTGGAGCGCGTAAGCTGCCAGTCCTCGCCGGTGCCGATGACCTGCTCGGAGCCGTCGGCGTACGTCACGCGCAGTTCGGCGATGAGGCGCCAGTCGTTGCCGTAGTAGCCGTGGTCGCTCTTCACGAAGCCGAAGCGGCCCGAGTACCAGCCATGACCCAGCTCAACGGAGAGCTCCGCGCCGTCCTCAACAAGGGAGGTTGCGTCGTAGGTCTGGTACTGGATCCACTTGTCAAAGGCGTGCGTGCCGGGGGCGAGCACCTCGTCGGACACGCTCACGCCGTCGATGCACACGTCATACACGCCCAGGCCCACCATGTAGAGGCGCGCAGCGGCAACCTCCTTGCCCTCCTCGAGGGCGAGCTCCTTGGAGAACACGGGATGGCGCGGCTCGTCATAGTCGCAGGTGAGCCATTGGGCAACCCACGGCTCGTCCAGCTTGGCCGTCTCGAACCACGCGGCATCGCTCGTAGCCTCCTCGCCCGCGTCGGAGCGCACGGAGACGGTCCACTCATAGCGCGTGCGCGGAGCTACCGGCACGTCAAGCGCGCAGGCCTTGGCGTCAAGGTCGGCCCAGCCGGTATCGGCCACGACCTCGCCACCACGCATCACCACCACGCGAGATGCCTCGGCCCTCTTGCCGGTGGCGTCTTCGACAGCCCAGGAGAACGTGGGCCTCTCGCCCAGATCGAACCCAAGCGGATTGGTGATGTGGTTAACCTGCATGCGCACAATTCTCATGGCATCCTCCCCGATGCAACTCCATAACGTGAACTATTGCCATTGTGACATGGTGGAAGCGTTGTTTCACCACCAACTCCGTCTCATGTCATTTTTTCTAAAACCACAGCGCATTTTTGCGCTTCTTGGCTGGTAGTTTGCACGTTTCTTGCAAGCCACCGCCCATACGGCGCTCGTCATGGGACTCTTTCATGCCACGGCTCTTGCAACCCTAGGCATCCTGCCTCGTCAGCACCTACCCACCCACCAAAATGCGTTTTGAGACAGAAAGCCTCGTGATTGGAGAAGCACATGGCGCAGGTAGACTGCGCATCGTCCGCGGAACAGATCGTCAACCTTGTGGGCGGCGTCAAGAACATCTCTAAAGTGACGCACTGCATTACGCGCGTCCGCTTCATGCTCAAAGACCAAAGCATTGCGCACGACAACACCGACGCGATCTCCGCGGTTCCCGGTGCCATCAAGGTGGTTGAGGCGGGAGGTCAGTACCAGGTGGTCATCGGCACCACCGTCGAGCAGATGTACGACCAGGTCATCGTGCTCACGGGGAAAGCGGGCTGTAGTTTGCTTCCTTCTTACCTACTTCTGGCCTGGCTTTGACCCTGACCAAGCATAAGATTCATTTCACGGGCGGAACTCCGACCAAGGGTCTCGCCTGTGACCTGTAAGCAAGGAGACCCCATGAGCCTTCATTTCCTCTCTCGCGAGCTACGAGACGGGCTCTTCATCATCAGCGCCACCGAGTGGGAGCAGCCTGGCTCGTCCGTCAATTGCTACCTCGTCATGGGAGACGGGCGCGCCATGCTCGTTGACACGGGCATGCCAAGACACGGTGGGTTGCGCGCATACGTGGAGGAGCTTGCTGCCGGCAGGCCCGTCACCTGCGTATGCACCCACAGCCACTTTGATCACGTGGGCAACGC
>DJXA01000169.1 GCA_002449555.1 Atopobiaceae bacterium UBA7016
CCCGAGCCCGAGCCCGAGCCGGAGCCCGCTCCCGAGCCCGAGCCGGAGCCCGAGCCCGCTCCCGAGCCTGAGCCCGCCCCGCTCCCCGAGCCGCGCCGCAGCGTGGCCTTCATCGGCTCCGAGTGCTTCCCGTTCGTGAAGACCGGCGGCCTCGGCGACGTCATGTACGCCCTGCCCAAGGCGCTCGTCAAGCTTAACTGCGACGTCAAGGTCATCATCCCCAACTACGGCTGCATCAAGCCGCAGTACAAGGAGAAGATGAACTACGTGGGATCCTTCTACATGGACCTCACCTCTGACGGCCGCCAGTTCTACGTGGGCATCATGGAGTACGAGTGGGACGGCGTCGTGTATGACTTCATCGACAACGAGGAGTTCTTCACGCGCGGCAACCCCTACACCAACCTCGTGGACGACATCCCGGTGTTCTCGTTCTTCAGCAAGGCGGCCCTCGCGGCGCTCAACTACCTCAACTGGATCCCCGACGTCATCCACTGCCACGACTGGCAGGCCGGCCTCGTCCCCATCTACCTGCGCACCATGTTCGCGAACACCCCGCTTTCGCACGCCAAGGTGGTCACCACCATCCACAACCTGCGCTTCCAGGGCAAGTACAACATCCCCACCATCAAGTACTGGTCCAACCTGCCCGACAGCGCCTTCAACATGGGCGCCCTGCAGGAGGACTGGACCGAGGCCAACATGCTCAAGGGCGGCCTTGCCTACTCCGACGCTATCACCACGGTGTCCAACACCTACGCAGGCGAGATCCAGACGGCCGAGTACGGCGAGGGCCTTGAGGGTCACCTGAGGTTCCATTCCTACAAGCTGCGCGGCATCGTCAACGGCATCGACGTGGACATCTGGAACCCGGCCACCGACAAGCTGCTCGTGGCTCCCTATGGCGTCGAGAACGCGATCGAGGCCAAGAAGGCCAACAAGCTCGCGCTGCAGAAGGCGCTCGGCCTTGAGCAGGACGAGGGCAAGTTCGTCATCGGCCTCATCAGCCGCCTGACCAACCAGAAGGGCCTCGACTTGGTCAGCGCCGTGGTCCCGGGCATGGTTGACGGCAACACGCAGGTCGTGATCCTGGGCACCGGCGACGCCGAGTTCGAGAACGCCTTCCGCTACTACGAGAACGAGTACAAGGGCACCGTCTGCGCGTACATCGCCTACGACGAGGCGCTGTCCCACCAGATCTACGCCGCCAGCGACGTGCTGCTCGTTCCGTCCAAGTTCGAGCCCTGCGGCCTGACGCAGCTCATCGCCATGCGCTACGGCACCGCGCCGGTGGTCCGCGAGACCGGCGGCCTGAAGGACACCGTCGAGCCGTACAACATGTTCGAGAACACCGGCAACGGCTTCACGTTTGACCGCTACGACGCCGGCCTGCTCTACGACGCCATCAACCGCGCCAAGACGCTGTACTTCGAGGATCGCGAGGACTGGGACAAGATGGTCATCCGCGACATGCAGAAGGACGTCTCGTGGGAGAAGTCCGCTGAGCAGTATCGCCAGCTGTACGTGGAGCTGACCGCGTAACTCGCATTTGCGATTGTTGACATTGCGGGCCCCGTCCCGGTCAACATCAGCTTGAGCGGCCGCGAATGCGGCCAATCCAAGCTGATGTTGACCGGGACGGGGCCCGCAATGTCAACAATCGCATCCTGGGTTGCCTTCCTTAGCCCCGCACGCTATGATGGCCGCAGAAACCGCCCGCCGGGGCCTTTGGCAAGCGCCGGCACGAGAAAGGGACGCGTGCATGAAGAACTAGCGATGCCCATACCCACCCTGACCATGTTTTTCCTGGTAGAACCATGCATCCATGGGTGCCGCATCGCATGCTCATGCAGCCTTGAGCCACATATCACAAGCCCTGTATCGCCATATGCCGTGCCGCACCGCGTGGTTTCCGCCTCAACGGAGGCACCATGCAGCTGAACCTTTCAAACATCACCTATACCTATCCAGGCGCAGTCGAGCCGGCCGTGCGCGACGTGACCGCCACCTTTCCGCAGGGTTGGACCGGCATCGTAGGCGACAACGGCAGCGGCAAGACCACGCTCGCGCTGGTGGCCTGCGGGCTGGTGCGGCCCAGCTCGGGCAGCGTTTCCGCGGGGCTGGTCGCGCGCTACTGTGCGCAGGACGCAACCTCTGCTCCTGATAACCTTGAGGAATTTGCCCTCGCGTACGACGGACAAGCTCTGCGCATAGCCCGTGACCTGCAGATTGTTGACGATTGGGCATGGCGCTACGACACGCTTTCGGGCGGTCAGCAAAAGCGCCTGCAGGTGGCGTGTGCGCTGTGGGCGGAGCCCGACGTGCTCGTGATGGACGAGCCCACCAACCACGTGGACGCGGCCACGCGCTCGGCCATCGCTTCGGCGCTGCGGTCGTTCAAGGGCGTCGGCCTGCTCATCTCGCACGATCGATCGCTGCTGGACGAGCTGTGCACGCAGTGCCTTTTCGTTACCAACGGGCGCGCCGTGATGCGTCCGGGCGGATACTCGCAGGCGTCGGGCCAGGCGAGTCTTGAGCGTGCTACTGCCGTCACCGCTCGGGAGAAGGCAAAACGCGAGAAGCTGCGGCTCGAGCGCGAGGCGAGGCGCCGTCAAGAGGTT
>DJXA01000092.1 GCA_002449555.1 Atopobiaceae bacterium UBA7016
CCGAGGTGGGCGAGGAGTACACCGGTCGCGTGGTGGGCATCCAGGCCTTCGGTGCCTTCGTCGAGCTGCTGCCCGGCAAGGATGGCCTGCTGCACATCAGCCGCGTTGCCCAGGGCCGCGTCGACAAGGTCGAGGACGTGCTCAACGTGGGTGACGAGGTGCGCGTCAAGGTGCTCGAGGTCGACGAGAAGGGCAAGATCAGCCTTGACCGTCTCGACAAGCCCGAGGCTCCCGCTGGCTCCGGCAAGCCCGCTGCCAAGGAGGGCGAGCGCCGCACGCGTCGTCCTGGCGACAACGGCAAGAGCGCTCCCGCTCAGAAGCGCCAGCCGCGCCGTCACCACGAGGGCTAAAGACGCAACTGTCTGATTGTTCAGATTCATGAAGGCGTCTCCCTGATGGCTCATGTCGTCAGGGAGACGCCTTATTCGTGTCTCATCCCGGACAAAAGCCTCCGTCCTGATCGTCCGGGACAGAAGCCTCCGTCCTGATTGTCCGTGAGCACCACGTGGCATGGGGAATGACCCCGCTTCATTGGGGTACAATAATTCAGATATACCTGAAACGTAGCAGTTGGAAGGATTCCTTTTCACATGGCAAAAAAGCAAACTCCGCTCAGGATCATCCCTCTGGGCGGCCTTGATGGCATCGGCAAGAACATGACGGCCTTCGAGTACGGTGACGATATGGTGCTCATTGACGCCGGCCTCATGTTCCCCGACGACCAGCAGCCGGGCATCGACCTCGTGCTGCCCGACTACACCTATGTGCTCGAGCATGAGGAGAGGCTGCGCGGCATCATCATCACCCACGGCCACGAGGACCACACCGGGGCGCTGCCGTACCTGCTCATGGACCTGACGCACAAGGTACCCATCTACTCCAGCAAGCTTACGCTGGGTCTCATCGAGGGCAAGCTTGCCGAGCACCGCATCAACGCGCCCAAGTTCCGTGAGGTCAAGGACGGCGCCCACATCAATCTCGGCACGTTCTCCATCGACTTCTTCTCGATGACGCACTCTATCCCGGGCGCGCTGGGCGTCTATATGCGCACTCCGGCGGGCTCGGTGCTGCACACGGGCGACTTCAAGCTCGACCAGACGCCCATCGACGGCGCCACACCCAACTACCAGGCCATCTCGCGCTTCGCGACGCTGGGCGTCGACCTCTTGCTGTCCGACTCGACCAATGCTGCCAACCCGGGCTTTACGCCCTCTGAGGCGGCCGTCGGTCCGCAGCTGCGCCACATCATCAAGAACGCGACGGGCCGCGTCTTTGTCGCGTCGTTCGCAAGCCACATCCATCGCCTGCAGCAGGTCTGCGACGCGAGCGTTGCCGTGGGCCGCAAGGTGGTGGTGACGGGCCGCTCGATGGTGTCCAACACCAAGATCGCGCGCGAACTGGGCTACCTGCACATCGACGAGGGAAACATCCTCGACGCGTATGAGCTCAATGACATCCCCGATGACAAGGTGGTCGTGTTGTGCACGGGCAGCCAGGGCGAGCCGCTTTCGGCACTCGCGCGCATGGCCAATGGCGAGCACAAGTCGCTGTCCATCACGGCTAACGACACCGTTATCATCTCTGCCACGCCGGTTCCGGGCAACGAGAAGAGCGTCGCGGGCATCGTGAACGCCCTCTCCAAGATCGGCTGCGAGATCTACGACAAGTCAAACTCGCTTGTACACGTCTCGGGCCACGGCAGCCAGGAGGAGCTGAAGCTCATGCTGGCCATGACCAAGCCCACGTACTTCATGCCAGTCCACGGCGAGGCTATGCATCTGCGCGCTCACGCGAAGCTCGCGCGCAAGATGGGCATCCCCAAGAAGCACATCTTCATCGCCGACAACGGCGACACGCTGGAGATGCGCGGTGGCAAGGTGACGTGGGGCGAACCGGTCGAGGCCGGCGTGGTCTACGTTGACGGCCTTTCCGTCACTGACGCTGACCCGGTGGTCTTCCGCGACCGCCAGCGCCTTGCCAACGACGGCCTCATCACCTGCGTCGTCACCATCACGGGACGTCACCACAAGGTCGGTGACGTGGTCATCGCTGGCAAGGGCGTCTCGTTTGGCGACGATGACGAGCTCATGTCTGAGGCGCAGGAGCATGTGCGCGAGCACGTGGGCAATGCTGCCGCGCTCGAGGGCGCAAGCGTCGAGTCGCTCCAGAAGACCACACGCAACTCGCTCTCCAACTTCCTGTGGAGCCGCACGCACACGCGCCCGATGGTCATTCCCGTTGTGATGGAGGTCTAAATGGCCTCGCGCAAGTCAGGGTCGTCGGCAAACAAGCGAAGCAGGTCCAAGAGCGCTTCGAGCAAGGCGCGTTCCGCGCAGCGCATGAACGAGCCGGTGTTCTCCTCGCTGAGGGGAAGCGCCGGTGGCGACATCGTGGGCCTTGTGCTGGCGGTGCTCGCCATCGCGATGGTCATCTCGCTTGCCGCGCCAAGTTCGGCTCCGGTGACCCACGCCATGGGGGCGCTGCTCACCACCTGCTTCGGCGCGGGGGCGTTCCTGTTCCCGGTGGCGCTCTTCGTGTTCGCGATGACGTTCTTCCTGGATGACGAGGACCCGATCTCGGGCCGCATCGCTTTGGGCCTGACGCTCATCATCGTGTCGCTTTTGAGCCTCATCTCCATCAACGCCGCGGGCGCCGAATCGCTGCCTGACCTCGT
>DJXA01000099.1 GCA_002449555.1 Atopobiaceae bacterium UBA7016
AAGAAACTCCTGCTCGAGCTGTGCGGCTTGCTGTCGGCGCGTGTCGTCGTCGATGAGTTTGGAGCGCGCCGTGCTGCCCATCGTGCGGGGGAGGGCAAGCGTCTTGAGCCTGCGCTCGATGGCTGCAACCTCGGTCACACGCTCCACGCTAAAGTAGCGACGCACGAAGATCTCCCAGAGCTGGTCGAGTGCCTGCTGGGACATGCCCGTGAGGCGCTCGGCTCCGCCAGGCCTGCGTGCGGCGATGCGCAGCACGTGGAAGGTGCCCGCCAGGTCGATGAGGGGGTTTCCCATGGAAGCGTCGCTCATGTCGATTAGGAGAAGTTCTCCGTCGGGCATCACCATGATGTTGGCCGGATGGAAGTCGCCGTGCGCAAACGTGTCTGCCGGGCCCAGCTCGTCCACAACGCGCCGCAGCTCGGCGATGGTGTCCGTGCGGTAGAGCCCGCTCTTCTCGGCGGTGTCCACCCAGCGGTGGAAGATGCCCCGCGCGTCAGGCAGCACGCCCTCGCCAAAATGCGTGCCGTGCAACCTGCGAAGAAGCTGCGCCATGCGCTCGGCATAGTCGTCTACCTGTGCAGGATTGGCCATGACGGCCTCGCCGAGCGTCTGCGCATCGATGAGCTCGTAGATGATGCCGTGCTCGTCGCCCACGGTCACCACCTCAAACGGAATGGCCGACGGAATGTCGTGCACAAAGGAGGCTCGCGCCACCACGCGCTCATGCTCGATCTGGTCCAGCGGGTTGACCTCGGCGCTGTACACCTTGATGACGCGCTCGGAGTCCCAGCGGTACACGCGGCCAAACGCGCCGGCGCCAATCTGCTTCAGCCCGTCGATGTTGACGTTGCGGATGCGCCGATGCACCTCGAGCATCTCGGTGAGGCCCGTCATGTCGAGGACCTCATACACCTCAGGCTGTACACCGACGAGTGCGAAGTGCGAGCAGCGCTTGGCAAGGCGCATGATGATGCGAATGCCTGAGCTAGAGATATAGGTAACGTCGGTCATGTCGAGGGTCACATCGGTGAGGTCGCCCACGACGCTTTGGAGCTCTTCCTCGATGGCGGGCGCGTTGAAGCTGCCGATGTCCTCCTGAAGCCAGACGGTGATGGCGTCTTCGGTGATCTCGTGGCGCATGCTCGCTCCTTTGCTACGGGTGATGCGGCCATGGTATCACTTTGGGACCACAAGGTCCGACCCTGTGGTCCCTGCGGAGTATCATGGATGCGCGAGAGACGCGGCGCCAGGGAGGAACGCGGCATGTGGCATATGGTTCCGGTGACGGTGAACGGCTATACCTACGAGGCGCGCTACAGCGACGAGGCGTATCGCGACGTGCTGCGTCCGTTGCTCGAGCGCCTGGCCGCGCTTCATGCGGCGGCTGGCAGGCGGACGGTGGTGTTCTTTGCCGGGCCTCCTGCTGCGGGCAAGTCCACGGTGGCGCTGCTGCTTGAGCTCCTTGCGCGTGACGTGCCGGGCTGCGAGCTGCAGGCCGTGGGCCTGGACGGATTCCACCACTACAACGAGTACCTGCGGTCGCACACCATCGTGCGTGGCGGCGTCACCATGCCGCTTGCCCAGATCAAGGGCGCGCCCGAGTCGTTTGACGTGGAGCTCTTCGCGCGCACGCTCGCGCGGCTGCACGAGGAGGAGGCCGTGCCCTGGCCTGTGTACGACCGCACGATCCATGATCCGAGAGAGAACGCGCTGCAGGTCACGGCACCTATCGTGCTCGTTGAGGGAAACTGGCTCTTGCTGAACGAAGAGCCGTGGGCGTCGCTTGCACCACTCGCTGACTACACGGTCTTTCTTTCTGCTGACGAGGCAGACGTGCGGGAGCGCGCGGTCTCTCGCAAGGCCAAGGGCGGTATCTCGCGCGAGGAGGCCGAGGCCCACTACGACCGCTCCGACGGACCAAACATCCGCCGTGCGCTGGAATGCTCGCGCACGGCGGACTGTATGATGGTGCTTACGGCTGACGGAGACCTACGTCCCGTGCGCGGCGCCTAGTGCTTGGCACGTGCGGCGGCGTCGGCACGAACGGCGTTTGCCCAGCTTGGCGCCGCGGCGCCGACGGTTCGACTCATCACCTGGGCACACGCGACCGCGTCGTAGGCCACCATCGTGCCCGCCTCGTCAGCCACGTACGGGGCGGCGTACTCCTGCGCGATGCCGAGCTTGCCGGCCTCGGCCGCCACGTCGATGTTCGCCCCCAGGAAGATGAACTCCCAGCCCTTGGCGGTTTTCTCCTCGATGAGCTGCTTGATCTGGGCGTAGGTGAAGCGCTTGCTGGCGTTCTCGAGCCCGTCGGTCACGATGGTGACGATGACCTTCTTGGCGCGGAACTGCTTGGGCACGTAGTGGCGCACGCGCTCGATGTGGGTAATGGCGTCTCCCACGGCGTCCAGAAGCGCGGTGCAGCCCCGGACGTAGTAGTCCTTGGACGTCAGGTCGGCAACCTTGTGCAGGTCAACGTGGTCGTGCAGGTACTCGATCTGGTGGTCGAAGAGCACGGTGGTGACGTAGGCCTTGCCTTCCACCTCGCGGTTCTTGGCCAGCACGGCGTTGACACCGCCGATGGTGTCGCCCTCGAGGCCTCCCATCGACCCGCTGCGGTCGATGACGAAAACGAGCTCGGTCTTGTCCTTCTTCATGGCGTCCTCCTTTGTGTCAGGCCGTGTGGCCTCCTGCGTACGATGACGAGTCTCGCAGGAAGAGGAGGACGATAGGTAAACTCCGAGGGGACATCCTACCCGGTGCGCCCGCCCGCCTCGCGTCCCCGGCCCCTGCTCCTAAAGATCAGTCAAGGATGACGTGCAACAAGGATTCGGAACCCCCGTTGCACGGGGCCCGATCGC
>DJXA01000219.1 GCA_002449555.1 Atopobiaceae bacterium UBA7016
CTACTCGCCATCGCTGTCGCCCATAAGCTGAGCAAGGTGGGCTCGCGCTTCCTCGAGCGTCCTCGTTCCTCCCGCAGCGGACGCGCGACCCCGGTCGAGCTCGCTCACTAGCTCGCGGGCCGCCTCGCGCATCTCCCAGTCCTCGATGTCAACCACCGCGTAGCGCCCACGTCCGTTCCTCGTCAGGAAGACGGGAGAGCCCGGTGCTACCTCACGGAGCACCTCTCCGTAGTTCCGCAGCTCGGTTACTGGCATGATGGTGGGCATAGCTGTCCTTTCGTCTACGTGTTCTTCGACGAATTATACAGCAACCGCTGAGATTATAGAACCGCACGGTCACGAACCACAGGGGCAAGCCTAGTGGTTCTCACACGCACTTCCCGACGCTAACGGCACGAAATCCGGCGTTTAGTGTCGGAAAGTGCGTGCAACACCAGGTAGCCGTCGCGCGGAAGGTACGTCATCTATGACGTTTAGCGAGCTCACGGGGCCCATAAACGTCATCGGCGGCGTACAACCTTGAGACAACACGCCATGCATGACGTTTACGACGATAAATGAGTCGATAAACGTCATGCATGGCGTACGTAACGCACTACGAAGGACTGTCCTTCGTGCTCCCTACCTGCGGCGCTTTGGCTCGGGGAGCTCGGGCAGCATCGCGGCGACCAGCTCGGCCACGGCCTCGCGACTCTCGATGTCCACCACCAGCATCTCCTGCGCGCCGTCGTAGGGAAGCTCGCGCGTGGACAGCACCGCCCGGGCGGCCGCAGTGTCCCTCACCAGGAAGCGGTCGTCGTACACTCCGCCAAAGAGCTTGCCCGACGCGTAGAGGAGGTACTCCCCCATCATCTTGCGCGTAGTGACGTCCGGCACGTCGGCCAGCAGGTCAAGAACGTATTCCAGATACTCAGCGCTCGACGCCATACGGCCCCCTTTCGCGGCTGTCGGCCCCATTGTACGCGCCGGCGCGCAATAGTCGAGACCTACGGCAAGCAGGTGGACTTCGTTGACTTCGGCAGTCTGGACCCGCTGGTCGAGGCGCTGCAAGCGGCACTGTAAGGCGGGACCAGGACCGGCAGCAGCCGGGCCGCGCAAGGCGTACAATAGGCTCCGTAACTTAGCTGAGGCTTACTTTTCCCTACGGCGGAAGGAGCGTCCATGATTCTGCTGGTAGAGTGCATCGTTGGCATCATATTGTTCACGGCCATCGTGGTCCCCATGACGGCGAAAGACCCACTGGGCTCCATCGGCGACTACCCGCCCGCCATCCGCCAGCGCTGCGAAGAGCTGGGCCTGGTACAGCCCATCGAGCGCCGCTTCACCCCGGCCGAGCTCGCGCGCAAAGTGATCGCCGTGGTGGTGCTGCTCGCAGGGCTGGTGGCTCTGCTGAAGTACGTCAACGGCGACACCACGTTCTGGCAGGGCTTCCGCGATTCGTACCTCATCTGGCTGGTCATCGCCTGGTGGGACGCCCTCGTGGTTGACTGCGGGTGGTTCTGCCACTCGCCGCGCTCGCGCATTCCCGGCACCGAGGACATGCCCGACTACCACGACTACCTCTTCCACATCAAGCAGTCGTGCATCGGCAGCGCCATCGGCCTTCCCGTGTGCCTGCTCGTCGGCCTGCTGGTGCAAGTGCTGTAGCTGCACCACAAGGGTCCGACCCTCGTGGTGCACCTTGGTTCTGCTATACTTAGCTAACCAGACTAGCTAAGGAGGCCACGATGGTCCAAGTCAACATGCTGGAAGCCAAGAGCAACCTCTCCGCGCTCGTCAAGCAGCTTGAGGACGGGGTCGAGGACAGCGTGGTCATCGCCCGCAACAACGTGCCGGTAGCGGTCATCATTAGCTACAACTCGGACCAGGCGCGGCAGCGCATCGGCATAGCCAAGGGCCTCAAGCTGGTCGCGGATGACTGGGACCCGAACGAGAACGACAACGAGGTCGCGCAGCTGTTTGGGGTGAGGTAGATGCGCCTGCTGCTTGACACCCACGTTCTGATCTGGGCCCTCTCTGACAGCCCGAGGCTCTCCGACCAGGCCCGAGCGCTTATCGAAGACCGCTCAAACCAGGTGCTTTTCAGCTCCGCCGCCTTGTGGGAGATAGACATCAAGCACCAGGCCCATCCTGACCGGATGCTCTGCGACGCGGCGCAAATCTCGGACTACGCCCGCAGGTCCGGGTTCCAGTGCCTGCAAATTGCCGAGCGGCACGTGCTCGG
This sequence comes from Atopobiaceae bacterium UBA7016, assembly GCA_002449555.1. Lineage (GTDB taxonomy): Bacteria > Actinomycetota > Coriobacteriia > Coriobacteriales > Atopobiaceae > UBA1367. The sequence continues at coordinate 2,225 of DJXA01000219.1, forward strand.
GCTTGCATCGCTTACGTACCAGGACGGCGCCAGGCCGCACAACAACCCCTTCGATCGTATCATGCTCTGCCAAGCAAAGACGGATGGCCTTGTGTTCCTGACGCATGATTCGCTTATCCCAAACTACGGCGAGCCCTGCGTGCAGTCGGTTTAGGAGTTGGCACGCGCGCCGCTCCGCGCCTGACCGCACGGCCCTTGTAAGAAGGACGCACCATGATTGTGCCGAACGAGATACCCCTTTTGGAGTTTGACAGCAGCTCGCCAGAGGTCATTCCGCCTGACCACGACTGGGCCGGCGGCACGCTGCCCGAGAAGTGTCTCTTCGCGTTTCTGGGCGAGGTGGTGCACGAGTATGCCGCGGAGCGTGGGGCGCGGACGGTGGAGACGTTCGAGACGGTGACGCACGACGTGCCAGTGTACGTGGTGCGTGGCACGGACGGCGCGGCCGCCGAGGAGGTCTGCCTGGTGCAGTCCCCCATCGGCGCCGCAGCCTCGGCCCAGGTGCTGGACACGCTCGTCACCTGCGGGTGTCGCAAGGTGATTGCGGTGGGGTCGTGCGGAGTGCTGGCAGACCTGCCGGAGAACGCGTTCATCGTGCCCACGCGGGCGCTGCGTGCGGAGGGGACGTCGTACCACTATCTGCCGGCGTCGCGGTATGTCGAGCTTGACGAGGAGCCCATCGCCGCCATCGAGGCGACGCTCGCGCGGCACGGGCTGCCGTTTGTGACCTGCACCACGTGGTCCACGGACGGGTACTTCCGCGAGACACGCGACATGGTGCGGTACCGGCTGGCGGAGGGCTGCTCGGTGGTGGAGATGGAGTGCGCCGCGCTGGCCGCGGTATGCAAGGCGCGCGGGGCGAGCTTTGGGCAGCTGCTGTTCACCGCGGACTCGCTGGCCAACGTGCACGAGTACGACGAGCGGGGCTTTGGGATGAGCTCGCACAGGAAGGCGCTGCTGTTGGGGTTGGACGCGCTGCGCAGGTGCTGACCCTGTGGGTCGAGCGCGAAACGCAGAGTCGCCACGGTTTCGGGGCAAGTCTGTGGTCTTGGGCGAGCGCCAAACGCAGAGTCGCCACGGTTTCGGGGCAAGTCTGTGGTCCGGAGCGATGCCCAAACCCAAACCCACCATCGTTTCACACTGACGTATCATCAGGACAAGTGGGCCACCCGACGCATCTGAAGGGATCATCATGGTCGCGTTTTTCCCGCCCATCCCGCTCATTCGCAAGCGCGTCATCGTGCACAGGCTCAGAGCCTGCGGAGCGACCTCGGCTGAAACCGCAACGACCCTGGCCGAGGCGGGCGTCATCAATCCCAACGCATTCAAGCGCATCACGGAGCGCCTGGTCAGAACCGACGCAATCCACCGTACTCCCGACGGCCGATACTACGTGTGAACCAGAAGACCGGGCCCGGAGCCCAAAGCGACGTTACACGGCCCCGCTCTGTCGCGTCGCGCGCACCCGGAGCCCAAGAAACAGGCATGTTACGTCGGCATCCGTCACAACCGCACGTACCTTAGAATGTGGCACCATCCGGCCAACGAGGCGCCGCAGCTAAGGACCACCCATGAGCAAACAGACCGTCAAGCAGGCGTTTATCAC
>DJXA01000104.1:0-195 GCA_002449555.1 Atopobiaceae bacterium UBA7016
TTGGTTACCTTGGGGGCGTTGGCCTTCTCTTCGTCAGTGAGAAACTGCTGTCCGTGCATTCTGACTGGTCCGGGCATAAGGCCTCCTCTGCTTCGTTTCCGATACAGGATAGAACAACCAAGTTGCGAACGCTGACGTCCTAGGCCTAGTTTTAGTTAGTGGGTTACGGAGCGAATGTTGACGTCCGGGCCTGAT
>DJXA01000104.1:335-3814 GCA_002449555.1 Atopobiaceae bacterium UBA7016
ATCAGGCCCGGACGTCAACATTCGCCCGAAGCGGTTAATCCTCAGGAGCCTCTTCCTCGGCAGGCGCCTCGGCAGCCTCCTCAGCCGGAGCCTCGGGCTCGCTCTTCTTGCCCAGGTTCTTCAGCGCGTTCCAGCGCTGGTCAAGCTCGGCCTCGATCATCCAACGCTGAATCTTGCCGGATGCGGTGCGCGGAAGCTCGCGGCCCAGCTCGACGACGTCGGCCAGCTGCTGGCTGCGCTCCCAGTTCTGCATGGCGCCCTTCAGGCGGCCAAGCACGGCTTCGCGAGCCTCGGTCTTGAGGTCATCAAGCACCAGCACGGGCATACCCTTGCGCAGGACGACGGCGATCTCGCTGGTGCCCAGCTCCTCGGCAATCTGCTGCTCGTACTCGGGCAGGAAGATCTTGTTGCCGCCCGGCATGACCAGCACTTCCTTCTTGCGGCCCTTGATGTGCAGGTTGCCATCCTCGTCAAAGCTGCCCAGGTCACCGGTGTGCAGCACGCCGTCAACCAGCACCTCGGCGGTGTCGGCGGGCAGCTTGTAGTAGCCCTGCATCATGCTCTCGTCAGACTTGATGAGCACCTCGCCGTCCTCGGCAAGGGTGATCTCGCAGCCGTCGCAGACGGTCATGGCAAACGGGTTATCGCCCATGGAGATGGCAACGCCCGAGCTGGTCTCGGTCAGGCCATAGCCAAACGAGACGCGGATGCCGCGGGCCTTGGCCTCTTCAAGGCGCTCGGGCGAGCAGTCGCCGGCGCCCACCAGGATGGTGTGCAGCTCGGGGTTGACGAGGTCGCGGCGCAGCAGGTGCTCGAGCAGGATGGGTACCACGGAGGTGACCGTCGGGCGGAAGAAGGTCCAGTCGTCAAAGACATGACGGCCACCGCGGCCCAGGGCCACCGTAGCGCCGGAGAGCAGCGGCCACAGAAGGCCGCAGACAAAGCCAAACACGTGGCCCAGCGGAAGGACGCACAGCAGCACGTCGCCGGACTCGATGGGCAGGGTGCTGCTGCCGTTGAAGGCGGCGGCCATCAGGCTGGAGTCGGTAAGGGTGACGGCCTTCTGGCGCGAGGTGGTGCCGCTCGTGAAGAAGAGGACGCGGCCGGCGCCGTCAACCTTGGTGCCCACCAGGGCGTTGGAGAGGGTCTTCGCGCGCTCGGGGTTGGCGCACCACAGCGTGTCAGCGTCAACGTAGGGGAGCAGCTGGCCCAGCATCATGTCGTTGACCGCAGAGTCGAGCATGGCAATCTGCAGGCCGGCGATGTTGGCGGCAAAGATCTCGCGGACGCACTCATAGCTGCCGTCGCAGAGGATGGCCGTGCAGGACTTGCCCTCCGCCTTCAGCTCTTCGACGCGCGCGGCGACGTCGTCGGCAAAGTCGCGCCACGTGATGCGGCACATCTTGCCCGCGCGCTCGCACAGCAGCATGATGGCATGCGGACGGTCCGCAGCCATGCCCTCAAGAAACTCCTTGAACCCCTTGTAGTTCACCAGCGTGCTCTTAGCCATGGTGGTAGCCTTTCTGTTGATGTCCGGTCCGACATGCACATCTAGTTTCGCATATTGTGTCATCTAATGATAGAAGCCACACGATAGGCTCATTATTGCCTTTAGGCGGACGGTCACCAAATTTGTAACACGCTTGCGACATGCCGCACCGCCCGAAGCCTTTCCACGTCGCCGCGACCTGATAAGATTTTTCCTGCGGCAATCGGGGGTATACCCCGTGCTCTTTGCGCGTAATAACACCTCGTGAGAGGAGAGGATTCCCATGAGTAATGTTGCCATGATAACTGCCGTGCTTACCTTGTTGGCCGGCATTGGCGTCTTCCTCACCGCATGCAGCATGCTGAGTTCCAACCTCGAGACCTTGGGCAGCTCAAAGCTTCGCGATCTGTTTGCCTCAGCATCAAAGAGCAAGCTTCTTGGTGTCGGTATCGGTGCGCTGGGAACCGCGGCCATTCAAAGCTCCGGTGCCGTGACGGTCATCGTCATCGGCTTCGTCAACGCGGGCATTATGAGCCTCACGCAGGCGGCAACCGTCATCTACGGTGCCAACATCGGCACCACCATTACGGGCCAGATCGTGGCATGGGGTATCTCGGGCGGCGACTCGCTCAGCACCACCGTCATCTTCTCGGGCCTCACGGGCATCGGCGCCTTCATCGTGTCGTTTGCCAAGAAGGACAAGACCAAGGTCATCGGCGGTATCCTCTGCGGCTTCGGCATGCTGTTCGTCGGCCTCTCCATGATGAGCGGCGCCATGGAGAGCTTCGCCGAGCTTGACTCGGTGCGCAACTTCCTGGCCAGCATCAACAACGTGTTCGTGCTCATGATCATCGGCGCGGTGTTTACGGCCATCATCCAGAGCTCGTCGGTCATGACATCGGTCTGCATCACCATGGTGGTCGCGGGCCTCATCTCGCTGAACCAGGGCATCTACCTCACCATGGGTTCCAACATCGGTAGCTGCGTGGTCTCGATCATCGCGGGCATGACGGGCACCTCAAACGCCAAGCGCGCCTCCTACATCCATCTGCTCTTCAACTGCGCCGGCGTGGTCATCTTCATGCTCATTGGTTATGCGCTGACGGCATTCACGGGCGGAGCGGTCACCTTTGGCACCATCTTCGAGGCGCTCTTCCCCGGCATGCCGCAGGTACAGCTGGCCATGTTCCACACGGTGTTCAACGTGGTCGCGGTCATCCTCATGCTGCCGCTGACCGACGCGCTGGTGGCGCTGGTGTGCCGCATGGTGCCCGACGACGAGCCGGTGGAAGAGGGCGCCATCACCACCTTCTACATCGACGAGGGCTACCTTGTCACGCCGCCCATCGCCGTGCAGCAGGTCAAGAACGAGATCGTCAGCATGGCCGGCTTTGCGCTGCGCAACTTCGAGTCCGCCATCCAGATGATCACCACCTTGGAGTTTCCCGACCGCAAGGAGTTTGAGGAGACCGAGCGCGAGCTCAACTTCCTCAACCGCGAGCTGGCGCGCTACATCGCCAAGCTCTTTGGCGAGCAGCTGAGCGCGACCGACCGCGAGTACCTCTCGCACGCCCTCAAGTCCATCTCTGACCTCGAACGCGTGGGTGACTATTCCAAGCACTTGGTTGAGTACGGCGACAACTTGGTGGAGTCCAACGAGCACTTCTCGCCTGAGGCCATTGCCGAGATTCACAAGATTGCCGACATGGTCGAGAACCTCTTCGGCCAGGTCATGCGCGCCTACGAGAGGGAGGACGACGCCGAGGTCACGCAGGCTGGCGTGACCAACCTCGCCATCTCCGAGCAGGCGGCTGACATGTCGGTCAACCATGCCCGCCGCATCAGCGAGGGCATCTGCTCGCCGGACGCGGGCGCCCTGTATCTGGCGCTCATCTCCGACGTGGAGCGTATCGGCTCGCACTTCTACAACCTGGCCAAGACGGTTTTGTAGCACAATCGTTGTTGGTGCGCGGGAGGGGCTACCCCCAAG
>DJXA01000104.1:3912-9150 GCA_002449555.1 Atopobiaceae bacterium UBA7016
CTTGGGGGTAGCCCCTCCCGCGCACTCTTGAAACGAAGGAGCGCGTATGTCCGACCTCGTGAGGTTCTCGGTCTCGATGCCGGAGGACCTGCTGCAAAAACTGGATGACTTCGCGCAGCGTCGCGGTACCAATACCAACCGCTCTGAGGTGTTGCGCGATCTGGTGCGCGAGAAGCTGGTTGATGAGGGGCGCGTGGTGCCTGACGAGGAAGTGGTGGGCTCCATCACCATGGTGTATGACCACCATACGCCCGGGCTCGCGGCGCGTCTGGACAAGATCCAGCACCGTCATCACACCGAGATCGTCAGTACCATGCATGTGCATCTGGATGACGAGAACTGTCTGGAGATCCTGGCCGTACGGGGCCAGGGGCGTATCGTCGCGAACATGGCCGACTGCATGTTGGGCCTGAAGGGCGTGCGTCACGGCAGCCTGACCTGCGTGGCCACCGGCTCTACCATGTCTGGCGGCGGCCACACGCACGAGCACTGATTGGTGCGGCCTGGTGCGGTTTGGGGGCTACCCCTAAACCGCACCTACACGTTGATGTGCACGTGCGGGCGGTCCTCATAGCCGTGGAACTCGCCCACGTAAACGAAGTAGTCGGCCACCTCGTCTGCGAGCGACTGGTCATGCGTCGCGATGACGAGCGTCTTTCCCGCCGTCTTCAGCTGTCTCAGAAAGCCCAGCAGCCAGGCCCGCGTCCTTGCGTCGAGGCCTGCAAGCGGCTCGTCCAGGCAAAGCACGTCGGGGTTCATGGAGAGCACGCAGGCGATGGCCACGCGCTTCTTCTCTCCGCCTGAGAGGTTGTACGGGGCTCGTGTGCGCAGCCGGTCAATGTCGAGAAGCGCGCAGGTGTCCGCGACACGCTGGGCCACCTCGGCCTCGGGCAGGCCCATCTGGCGCGGCCCGAAGGCGATCTCCTCCTCCACGCTCGGGCAGAAGAGCTGTGCGTCACTGTCTTGGAAGATGAACCCCACACGCTGGTGCAGCCGCTTGGATAGGCGGTGGTCGCGCATCGAGCGCTCGTCTACCACGTCGCCGTCGAAGCGGTAGGTGCCCTGCTGCGGATGGATGAGCCCCACAAGCGCCTTGAGCAGCGTGGACTTGCCCGAGCCGTTGTCGCCCATCAGCACCACGGACTCGCCCGCGTAGATGTCGAGATCAACGTGGCGCAGGGCCGTGACGTCGTCGTAGGCATAGCAGAAGTCGCCCAGCTGGATGAGCGGCGTGCCTGTGGTCACGTGCGGGTGGTGCAGGCTCTGTGGGGTGTGCGCGTGTGCCATGCTAGACCAATCCTTGCAGATAGAAGAACGCGGCGACAAGCCCTGCGAGCAGGCAGAGCCAGGCGACGTCCGTGTGGCGGGGCGCCCATCCGCGGCCGTCGTCGTAGGTTCCCTCAAACCCGCGGCAGCGCATGGCGTCATGCGTTTGCTGAGATGCCTCCGCGGCCTTGAGCAGCACCACGCCGCCCACGCCGCCCATGGCAGACCCCTTGCGACGGTTGCGGCCCACGCTGCGCAGGCGAAGCGCCGTGAGCACCTCGAGCGCGACCTCGCCCAGGCGCACGATGCTCCGCAGCGCGAGGTCGAGGGTCATGATGAAGAGGTTGGGCACACGGAAGGCCCTGAGGGCACCCGTCAGATCGGCCGATGGGGTGGTCAGGGCCACCTCCATGGCGATGCCGGTAGAGATGAGCGCCTTGCCCGCGATGGTGAGCGCGGATCGTGGCTGACCAAGAAGCGCGGCGGGAAGCATGACGACGAACGCGAGAAGCGCGGCGGCCGATGCGGTGGCTGCCACCCGGTCGAGCGCGCGCTGGGGGAGGAGCGCGGCGCGCACGACCACGCCGGCCAGCATGAGCAGGACAAACAGATAGTTGCGCGAGAGCGAGACCAGCAGGATGCCGACGAGTCCAAAGACGAGCTTGACCGGCGCTGACGGGGAGAACGACGTGTCCACGCCATCGTCGAGCCTCATACGCGAGAGCACGGATGACACCGAGAGGATGCTCTTGGTGATGAAGCCGTCGCTATCTGGCTGCGGTTCGTAGTCTTGGTGCTGCGTCAGCCATGCGGGCAGCGGTTCTGGGGTGGGTGGTTGCGTCATGCGGCCACTCAGTCAAAGGTGGGGCGAGGCTTCGCAAGTCCGGCCAGCAGGCGGAAGATGATGATGAGAAGGCCCACACCGATGATGGCAGAAAGCACGTAGCCCACCCATTCCGGCAGGCTGCCCACGGCGTAGTCGGGCATGAAGGAGCTCCACTCCCAGCCCGTCGCCATGCCTGATGGCTCGTAGCCCACCATCTGGGACAGGTCCTCGAGGCTCCACTCGCCCCAGGCGTCGCCCGTGGCTAGCAGGCCGAGCGGCGTCGCGGCGATGAGGCAGCACAGCAGGGCCAGCACGGGAACGGCCTTGTCGTTGTCAGCCGCGCCCTCCGTCAGGCCAAAGGACGGCACGGTGCTGCGCAGGAAGGCGAGGATGCCCACCGTGAAGCCCACCTCCGCGAGACCTGCCACCGTGAGGTGTCCCAGCATCATGGCGGGAACCGAGACGGAGAGCGGGTACGGGCAGTAGAGGGCGTTTCCGGCGGCATCGGTGAAGAGCAGGGGCTGGATGCCAAACTCAAGCGCCGCGCAGAGGGCCGCGGCATTGAGGCCCACGTACGAGCCGACGCCTGCGGCGATGAGCTCGCCCTTGTCGCCGGGCAGGCGCTTCTTGAGCGCGCTGTAGACCGCAAAGCCAACCATGGGCAGAACGAACGCCATGTTGAGGCAGTTGGCGCCTAAGGCGAGGATGCCTCCGTCACCAAAGAGAACGGCTTGGATGGCCAGGGCGATGCTCACGGCGATGACCGCCGCCCATGGGCCGAAGAGGATGGCGATGAGCGTGCCGCAGACCGCGTGGCCGGTGGTGCCGCCCGGCAGTGGAATGTTGAACATCATGGAGAGGAAGCAGCACGCGGCCGCCACGCCCAAGAGCGGCATCTTCTCGCGCGGGACGGTCTCGCGTACCCGCTTGACGGCGGTCGCCCAGATGGGGACCATCGCGATGGTGGTGACGGCGCAGGTAGAAGGACTGAGGTAGTTCTCGGGAATATGCATGTCCGCTCCTCTCCTTTGTGATGCGGCTATAGTAACACAAAATCAAAATTCGTAACACAACACGTGCCAATATCGCCACGCTTCGGGGCCCTTTTGCTTGCCCTTGGCATCGCGAGTGGGTACACTTCGACTATCTATGCAATTCCAGATGGAAGGGGGTGCCTCATGGATGCGGACAGTTGCTCATATTTCATAGTCAGCCGCGCCATGGGAGCTCGCTAGCCTGGACCGTTTTCGCCATAGAGCTAAGCCATTGGACCCTCATGACGCATATCACGTCAGGGCGCGTCTTCCGCATATGACGCACGAGAGGAGGGCCCATGCTCAAGAAGAACCAGAAGAGGGCCGTACGTAACAACCCGACGGGAGCCATGGAGACCACGTGGCTCGCCTACCTTGCCGCCACGCCTGTCGAGGGTGTGTATGACGAGCTCAAGACACGCCGTACGGGCCTTACGCCAGAGGAGATAGAGGCCTCGCGCGGGGCGCATGGCGCGAATCGCATGGCCGAGACGCAGCGCACGCCCGCGCCGCTCCGCCTGCTGCAGACGTTCGGCGACCCGTTCGTGCTCATCCTGCTGGCCTTGGGCGCGGTGTCGTTTGCGACGGACGTCGTCTTCGCGGCACCGGGCGACAAGGACCCGGCGACGCCGTTGCTGATCTTGGCCATGGCGTTGGTCTCGGTCATCCTGCGCTTTGTGCAGGAGACGCGTGGCGCGGACGCCGCCGCTGCGCTGGCCGAGAGCATCGAGACCACCTGCTGCGTGGAGCGCCAGGGCGTCGGCCGCATGGAGATTCCCCTCGACGAGGTGGTGGTCGGTGACATCGTGCATCTGGCGGCAGGCGATATTGTACCGGCTGACCTGCGCATCATTGCTGCGCGCGACCTCTTTGTGGGGCAGTCCGCGCTGACGGGCGAGTCCGATGCCGTGGAGAAGCGCCCTGCCGCGACGGACGGTCTGGTGCCGCCGCTCGAGGCCGAGAACCTCGCGTTTCTGGGCACCACGGTCATCTCGGGCACGGGCGTGGGCGTTGCCGCGCGCGTCGGCGAGGAGACCGAGCTGGGCAACATCGCGGCACGCCTGGAGTCCTCCGGCAAGGAGACCGCGTACGACCGCGGCATCCATGACGTATCGATGCTCCTCGTGAAGCTCATGCTGGTGGTCGTGCCCATCGTGTTCGTCATCAACGCGCTGACCAAGGGCAACTGGCTGGACGCGCTGCTGTTCTCGCTCTCCGTCGCGGTGGGCCTCACGCCCGAGATGCTCCCCATGATCGTGACGACGTGCCTCGCGAAGGGCGCCGTGGACCTGAGCCAGGGCCGCGTGATCGTGAAGCGTCTGGACGCCATCCAGAACCTGGGCTCCATCGACATCCTGTGCTGCGACAAGACGGGCACGCTCACCGAGGACCGCGTGGTGCTGGAGCGCCATCTGGACGTGACGGGCAAAGAGGACTCCCGCGTGCTGCGGCACGCGTTCCTCAACAGCCACTTCGAGACCGGCATGCTCAACCTCATCGACATGGCCATCATCAAGTGCGCGCATGAGGAGACCGGTCTGGATGACGACGCCCTGGTGGAAGACCACTTCCTGGTGGACGAGCTGCCCTTTGACTACGAGCGCCGCCTGGTGAGCGTCGTCGTGGGCGACGAGCAGGGCCACACCTCCATGATCACCAAGGGTGCGCTGGAGGAGGCGCTCTCCATCAGCTCGATGGTGGAGCTTGACGGAAAGGTGTTCCCGCTGGGCGAGGAGCTGGGCCGCGAGGTGCTTGAGCGCGGCCAGGACTTGGCGGAGGACGGCATGCGCGTGCTGGGCGTGGCGCGCAAGGACGACCCTGCCGGCGTGGGCGACCTGACCGTGGACGACGAGCGCGACATGACCTTTATTGGCTACCTCGCCTTCCTTGACCCTCCAAAGGAGGACGCCGGCGCGGCCATCGAGGCGCTGGCGGCGCATGGCGTGGGCACCAAGGTGCTGACGGGCGACTCCGGCCGCGTCGCCGCGCACGTTTGCGAGGAGCTGGGCCTGGACGTGTCCGGCGCGCTCGATGGCGCGCAGGTCGAGCAGCTGGGCGAGGAGGAGCTGCGCGAGGCGGTGGAGGCAACGACGGTCTTCGCCAAGCTCTCGC
>DJXA01000177.1 GCA_002449555.1 Atopobiaceae bacterium UBA7016
CATTCCTTATCCTTGTCGCTGGTTGTCCCGTCGTTTGTCTTGAACCTGTAGGCGAAGGTGAAAACGAGGCTCTTGTGAGGGTCGGCGGGTTCAAAGGGACAAACGGCAGTATAGGGATCATCTGAAAACGTAAAGCCATCGAACCCAAAAGCGGGCAGCTCATCAGAGCCGTAGTTGTCAAAGTAACGCCTAAGCTGTGCTGCACGGGCATCCGAGTAGCCAACCTTGTCCTCGCCACAGGTAATAGTCAAATCATAAATGCTCAGGTAACAATCCGCGTCGCTGGTAAGGCTGAACTGAGCGACTGTCAGGGCGCTTCGATAGGTGATGGTATCAAGCGTGATGGAGATGTAATCGTCACTCACGCTCAGATGAGGGCTATCTTCGGCGATGACGGGCGCCGCAAGCTCCTGCAGATCGCCATGACGAACGGAACAGATTTCAACGATAGGGCATCGTATGGCAATAGGGCCCGAACCTTTGCGCGTTGGGTGGGAGTAGTAGCCAGTGACCATACCATCCACTTCCACATAGGAACCAAGATCATCTTCCGACAACTCTTCTGATGAGTACGGGTAGTACGTACAATCCAAATCGTTAAAGTCCTTGACAGCTTCACACCAATAGCGGCCGTCCTTCTCATCGGCTGGTGTGAGCTTTGCCACAAAGACGACGTGCTTACCGAGGCTGGTCATCTCTCCGGAGTCCGAAAAGAAGTATTCACCTGGTGCGAGATATTCCCCCGTGTCCGCAACCTCTTCCTCAAGATAGAGGTAAGGGTAATGGGGATCACCACGTTGGGAAGCTATATAGGGTCCGGCGCTTGAGAGTGCATAGCCAAACACAGCGAGAACAAGGTACTTAATGACGAAGGGATATCTACGACAGAACTCCGAAAGACTGAACGTTTTCATGGAGCCTCCCAGACGTGCCGTGTTTTCACATACAAGAACACGGCGGCCATCTCGATCCAATTCGAGATTGCAGCATATGTACCCACTTCGCGTTGGTTCATGCTCAATATGAGCTGAGCTGGGCCCATGCATTGCGCAATGGCCTACACTTTGTGTCCCTAATGTCCTTTCCGCCGCAGCATCTTGCGATGCGATGTGGTGCGCCCGCACGTCATGGAGCGCGGCTCGTCCAGGAAGGTGACGGGGTTGGTGGCGCCGCCCAGGCAACAGATGACGATGCGCAGCATGGCACCTCCCCCGTACGACCCCCTGTTGGGCACCATGACACGGCACCCGCTCCGTCCACGTGGGACGCGGGTTCGGAACCCGTGTTGCAGATGGGACGCGGGTTCGGAACCCGCGTTGCACGAGGTGATGGGGTACCATGGCTGGGGTGGCCGTCGAAATGCGTGAGGAGGAGACATGCGAACGCTGCGGACATCGGTGCGCAGACTCGTCGAGTTCCTCCTGCGCTCGGGAAGCATCGACTCGGACCACGACTGGCATGGCAGCATCGAGGCCATGCAGGCCGGAAGCGAGCTTCACCGCACGCTGCAGGCCGCAGGCGGTGACGCCTACCAGCCGGAGGTTTCGCTCGCAGGCTCCTTCTTCTTTCCCGATGGCCTGTTCAACCCATACGCCGCCCGTCTCGACATCGGCGAGGAGGCCGTGAGCAACCAGCGCGGCTTCTTCCTTCGCGTGGAGGGCCGCGCCGACGGCATCATTGACGACGGAACGCATCCCCTTGTCATCGACGAGATCAAGGGCCTTGCGCGCGACATCTCCAACCTCGCCGAACCCGCCGCGGTCCACGAGGCACAGGCGCTCTGCTATGCCTACCTCTACCTGCGCAAGAAGCGCGGGCCCGCCGCGCTCTCCGCCGCCTTTGGCGAGCAGGTAACGGTCAGGCTCACCTATGCGAGTATGACCACGGGCGAGGTCCGCCAGCTGGAGCACACGTACGCCGTGCCCGATATCGAGGCCCGGTTCTTCTCGCTGCTTGAGCGGGCGCAACGCTGGGCCTCCTGGCGCGTCAACCACGACGAGCTGCGAACGCAGTCTCTGGCCTCGCTCGCCTTCCCGCTCAGCCCGCGCGGCGGCCAACGGCAGATCATGGACGCCGTGGACGCCGCCATCCGCAAGGGTACGCGCCTCTACGTGCAGGCACCCACCGGCTCTGGCAAGACGCTCGCCACGCTCTATCCTGCCCTTACGCAGCTGGGCTCAGAGTCGGTCTCGCGGGTAGCCTTCCTCACGGCCAAGACCATGACGCGGCGCGCCGCCCTGGAATGCCTCGAGCTGCTGCGGCAGCAAGGCATCACCGCAAACGTGCTGGTGATGACGGCACGTGATAAGATCTGTCCGCTTCGCACCCATGTGCGCGGTGCTGACGTACGGCTTCGGCCGCTCACCTCGCTCTGCAACCCCGTTGAGTGCCCGCTTGCCCGCGGCCACTTTGATGCGGCAAACGATGCGCTGTACGAGGCCATCACCACCTCTGACGTGCTCGACTTTGACCACATCACGCAGGTGGCCGAGCGTCGCCACGTCTGCCCCTACGAGCTGCAGCGCGATGCCGCCCGCTGGGCTGACGTCATCATCTGCGACTACCACTACGCGTTCTCGCCGTCAGCAAGCCTTCTCGGTCTTGCGGACGAGCCGTACGACGGAGGCACCGTCTTTCTGGTGGACGAGGCGCACAACCTGGTGGAGCGTATGCGCGAAATGTACAGCGCCGAGCTCTGTGTGGCCGACCTGAAGGAGCTTGAGCGGGCTTTGGGGCAAGCGGGCCGCTTTGATGAGCTGTTGCAGGCCGTGCGCACAGCCATCGCCGCATTTCCCACCTGGGACAAATCGCTGACCGCGGGTGGGCGCCTCAGCGCAGGTAGCAAGGCGAAGCGGCCCGTCTACCAGAGGGCCCGCATCAGCGACGCATTCTCAAGCACGCTTACCGCACTCGCTGACGGCATACGCGCAGCACTTGAGCAGCTCTCCGAGACAACTGCCAGCAACGCCATCGAACTCTTCCTTGCGCTGCGTGACGCAAGCCTCACGGTCAACGCCTTCCTTGGCGCTCTCAACCGGTCGGAGGTGGGATACGTCACCTTCCTTGGCCGGGACGAGAACGGCGGCAGAAGACTGAAGATCTATTGCGTAGACCCCAGCCACGACCTTGCGGAGCGCCTGGAAGAGGCCAAGGCAGCGGTGTTCTTCTCCGGCACGCTCTTGCCCATGGACTACCACCTCAGGCTGCTGGCGGCAAAGGAGGACGACACGTCCCTCTACGTTCCGTCAGGTTTCGACCACCGCAACCAACAGGTGTTTATTGGATCTGACGTCAGCGCGCGCTACGCAAAGCGCGGGCCCGAGCTCTATGCCAGCATCGCCCGGTACCTGATGACGCTCACCAGCGCGCGGCCCGGCAACTACCTCGCCTTCCTTCCCTCGTACGCCATGATGGAGGAGGCGGCGCGGGCCCTCGCTCCCCTCGTGGGCAGCAAGGCCACCGTCATCCGACAAAGTCCCAGCATGCGCGAACACGAACGTGAGCGCTTCGTCGACCGCTTCCGCGAGCCACACCGCGCGGGCACGAGTCTCATCGGACTCTGCGTGCTGGGCGGCATCTTTGGCGAGAGCATCGACCTTCCTGGCGAGACGCTCGTAGGCGTCGTGGTGGTGGGCACAGGCATGCCCCGCGCCACCGCCGAACGTGAGGTGATCCGCGACTACTTTGACGCCAAGGGCGGCAAGGGGTTTGCCTACGCCTACACCTACCCGGGCCTCAACAAGGTGCTGCAGGCCGCGGGACGCCTCATCCGCACCGAGGAGGATCGTGGCACGGTGCTCCTCCTCGACGACCGCTTCCTTGAGGACGAGCTTCGGCAGGCCTTTCCAAAGGAGTGGCAAGACGTGCGAACCTGCACGCTCACGACGCTGCCCGCCCTTCTCACGGAGAATAGTTAGCATACAATCTAGAATAGGCAGGTGGGACACGGGTTCCGAACCGGCGCCCCAAATGGGACAAGGGTTCCGAACCCGCGTCCCACCAGACAGCTTTGGAGGAGCCATGTCGCACGTAACCTACGTCCTCTGCCACGGCCTCAACGGATGGGGCCAGTACGACGAACAGTACGAGAAGAACCCCTACTGGGGCGGTGCCTCGGGCGACGTCGCGGCGCGGTGGCGTGAGCAGGGCGTCGATGCCTTCGCGGCGAGCGTGGACCCGCACGGCAGCGCGTGGGACCGCGCGTGCGAGCTCTATGCGCAGATTGCCGGCGTGCGAACAGACTACGGCGCGGCACACGCGGCAACATATGGGCACGAGCGCTTCGGCCGTGACTTCTCAGCTGAGCCGCTCATCCCCTCGTGGAATGACGACGCACGCCTTGTGCTGATCGGCCACTCCTTCGGCGGCGCCACCATCCGCCTCTTTGGCGAGCTTCTGGCCCACGGCAGCGCCGAGGAGCGCGATGCCACGGCCCCTGGGGACCTCTCCCCGCTCTTCGCAGCTGGTATGGAAAACCGCATACACGCCATCGTCACCCTCGCCGCGCCCACCAATGGCACGACGGCCTACGACCTCACGCGCGACCCCAGCTTTGACCCTAAGAAGGTGAAGGTTCCCTTCCGTTACCAGCTGTGGGACCGCATCCTCAAGTCACACACCACCATCAAGACGGAAGGCCGTGACCCGCGTGACCTGGCGAGCTTTGACATGATGCTCGACAACGCGCAGGCCCTGAACGCGCGAATCGCCACCCTGCCGCACGTGTACTACCTCTCCGTGGCCTGCGATGCCACCAAGCCGGGGGCTGGCGACACGCGCGTGGGCGACCCTAAGTTCATGGACCCGCTCTTCATCAGGACCGGCACGCTCATGGGTTGCTACCACGGCACCACCGCCGCCGGCTGCGTGGTGGACAGCTCCTGGTACGCAAACGATGGCCTGGTCAACACCGTATCGGCACGAGCTCCCTTCGGTGCTCCGCAGAAGCCGCTGGACCCACGCAATATCGAGCGTGGCATCTGGAACGTGATGCCCGACCTTCACACCGATCACGGCTTCTTCCAGGGCGGCTTCATCAAAAAGCGCGACCCACAGTCGTTCTTCCAAGAATTGCTAGACCTGCTGCAGACGCTCGCTTAGCCGCTCGGCCGCTAGAGACCGGCTCATCGAGTGCGTAACTTTTACAGGCAAATTGAGGAGTCCGTCAAAACTCCACCCTGTCTACCTGCGCATATATGAAAGTGAAGCGACAGAAGTTACGCACTCGGCAAACAAGAAGCAGCCCCTCGCAGCCAACCGGCCGCGAGGGGCTGCCCTCGTCCTTATCCCAATAGCCGCTACAGCACCAGCGCCTCCGCACCCGAGACCTGCGTGGCCAGCATGGCCGGCGAGAATCCCGCGGCGGCGGCTCCGGAGACCGTCGCAAACAGCGTGCCGCTCGCAGACCCAAAGAGCGCGGCAAGGGCTCCCAGCACGGCCTCCTTGGCGAGGATGCCCGCGAGGAACGCCATGAAGAGCTTCCAGCCCATGCCAAAGAAGCGGCTCACGGGCTCAAGGAACGTGCCGATGGAGTACATCATGCTGTCGTCAATCACGCCCGAAGCGCTGTAGGACAGCGCCCAGAACACCACGGCCACCACCGAGATGGTCTTGAACGCGCGCTTGAGGATGCCCAGATAGCGGCGGAACGCCATCTTCAGCAGCGGCCTCATCTGCGGACAGTGGTACGGCGGAAGCTCCATGATGAGGCCCGCGCGCTCGCTCTCGGGCGCCAGCGCGTTGCCAAACACCCTGGCGGTAAGCAGCATCACCAGCGGGATGCCTACGGCAAGCATCACCAGCGTGACGAGCATCCCGCCAAAGCCAAAGATGGCGTAGGCGATGGTGGGAATGACTGAGAGCGTCGATCCGCACGGCACCGCCCACGAAAGCGCGATAGCAAGCACGCGCTGGCCCCACGAGTCAACCACGCGCATGCCCGTGACGGACGCGATGTTGCACCCAAAGCCCGACAGGAACGGCATCATCACCTTGCCTGGCAGGCCTTATGGGAAGAGGCTCAAGTCCTCAACTCCAAGCCGCAAAAATGCTCCAAACCACAAGCAAGAAGAACGAGCCCTCTGGCCCTGCAGTTCAGAATTAGCGCGGCAAAACAACGGGGCCAGAGGGTTCGACCCTCTGGCCCCG
>DJXA01000014.1:0-2689 GCA_002449555.1 Atopobiaceae bacterium UBA7016
AAGCCTCCGTCCTGATTGTCCGGGTCCGGGTCCGTGCGCGGGCCGGGGCCGACCTGGGCGATTGCTGCTAGAACAGCAGCGTGTCCGTCTTGGGAACGAGCTCCTCCAAGTGCTTCTTCGCGGCAGCAATCATCGCTGGATTGCCGTCGCGACGCAGCGTACGACGATACAGGCGCGTCTGGCCGATGATAGTGGCCTTCTCCTCAACAGAGCGAATCGCGTCCTCGTCGTCGGTGCCCAGGTACAACGCCAGGCTCTTGTGCCACAGCTCGTGGGCCGTCTCCTGGTCAAAGCCCTGGAACTTCATCACAATGCTGGGGTCGGTCTCGCTGAAGCCTACGTACGCGTTGTAGATGGAAGCGAGCTCGAAGATGGGGTGACCGTGGCAGAGCGTGTCCATGTCGATGAGCAGCGTCTCGCCGTTCTGCACCATGATGTTCTTCAGGTGGTAGTCGCCGTGCATGAGATGGTTGTCCTCGGGAACGGCCTCCACCAGGTCGTGCAGCTTCTGCCACAGCTCGGGCTCCAAATGGTCCTTCAGGTAGTCGACCCAGTCAAGCACGATGTCGCGCTCGCTGGGCATAGAGTCCGGGTTCACCACGGTGCCGTGGATAATCTTCAGCAGGTCGATCGACATCTTGGCGGCCTCGTCCACCGTGATTTCGCCAGCCACAAGCAGTTTGCCCAGAGACTTGGCGTTCAGCAGCTCAAAGACCGAGCCGTACCCCTCGCCCACGCGCACCACGTCGTACGGGATTGCCGTGGGAATGCCCTGCACGAAGGCCGTGCGGGCCAGCTCGCGCTCGCGGTGAATCTCGGGCAGCGAGTCGGGGTTGAGGTACACCTTGACGATGGTGTCGGGGTCGATGCGGTAGACCTCACCGTTGGCGCCCTTGCCGATGACCTCGCAGCCCTCCACGGAGATGCGGCGGTACGCCTTGGTGATCTCGAACATCTCGGTGAAGCCGGTCATGTCAAAGATCTCGTACACCGCCGAGGACGCGTTGACAATCTTGAAGGTGCCGGCGCTCTTGGCCAGGCGCAGAATCACGCGCAGGCCCGCACTGGACACGTACTCAAGGTCCTCGAGGTCAAGGACGATCTGGTCGCCCGAGCGACCGTCGACCATCTGCTTGATGGCCTCCTCCACGTCCTGCGCGTTGCCCGAATCGACGCGTCCGCTCAGATGGATGGTCAGGCCGTCATCGCTGGCCGTGCATCTCACGTTATTCAACTTAGTTCACTCCTTCAAAGACCAGTTGAACGAGAAAATCGTACTCACGCCATGCCGCCGTCTCGGAAAGATCGGACGTGGCATCCCTGATAGCGCGGTAGTACCACGCCTGCTTGGCGGGGTCGGATTCGTGGAAATGCTTCCACAGGTCGTCGCCCTGCTTCTCGTGCAGGCGCGCAAACGAGCGCATGTTAGAGAGCTTGTCGGAGAGCCACAGGATGTGCACCTCGCGGTCGTCGGAGTCGCGCAGCTCCTGGATGGAGTCGCTCTTGCGCTTCC
Organism: Atopobiaceae bacterium UBA7016; assembly: GCA_002449555.1. Classification (GTDB taxonomy): domain Bacteria; phylum Actinomycetota; class Coriobacteriia; order Coriobacteriales; family Atopobiaceae; genus UBA1367. The sequence goes on from DJXA01000014.1 coordinate 1,514, forward strand.
CCCACGTCTCGGACGAGGGCAGCTCGGGATACTTCTCCTCGGTCTCGGACGCCACGAGCTCGGCCACGCGGTCGCCAAACTCCGCGCGAACCTCGTCGAGCGTCATCTCGGTGTCCTCGACCACGTCATGCAGCAGCGCCGCGCACAGCACGTCCTCGTTTGAGGTCATGGTGGCCGCAATGCTGGCCACCTCAAAGGGATGCAGGATGTAGGGAGTTTGTGCCCGCTTGCGCATCATGCCCTCATGGGCCTTTAGCGCAAACTCTGCCGCCTCCTCAAACTTGTTCATAGGCCTTGCCTCCCGCGCAAAAACGCCGGTCTTTCTCATGCTAAGCCCCGTAATTATACGGGTGCGCGGCAGGGTCTGGCTTCATCAATTCATGACCCCAGCGAATGTTGACATCCGAGGGCGGCAAGAGCGCCCCTTTCAACACCCTCCTCCCCTTGCGAATGTTGACATTCGTGGGCCCTTTTCTGTCAACAATCGCTGGGGAGGCTGCTACTGTTACCTATGTCGCGTCGAACCTCAACCGCTGGAGCCAGCCATGCTGAACGTCGTCCTTGTAGAGCCCGAGATTCCCGCCAACACCGGCAATGTGGGCCGTACCTGCGTGTTGACCGGCGCGTGCCTGCACCTGGTGGGGCCGCTCGGGTTCTCGCTGGACGACGAGGCGGTACGACGTGCGGGGCTTGCTTATTGGCAGAGCCTTGACGTGCGGGTTTATGCCTCGTGGAGCGAGTTTGTCCAGACTTGTGGCCTTGCGAAGCCGGACGGCACGCTTACACCGCAAGTTCACCTGCTCACGAAGGTGGGACCGCGCATCTATTCCGACGCCACCTACCGTGACGACGACTGGCTCATCTTCGGCAAGGAGAGCGCCGGGCTTTCGCAGGAACTGCTCGCCGCAAATCCCGAGCGCTGCGAGCGCATCCCCATGCTGGGCGATGACGCGCTGGTCGGCGCCGAGGACTGGCACCGTCAGTTTGACCAACAGCATCCCGAGCTCAAGCGCGACATCTGCGGAAACTTCGTCGACCCACGTGCCGGCCAGATCACGTCGCTCAACCTGTCCAACGCTGTGGCCATCGTGCTCTACGAGGCGCTCCGCCAGCTGCGCTACCCCAATATGCGATGATCCGTGCAACAAGGGTTCGGAACCCCCGTTGCACGGAGCC
>DJXA01000014.1:2819-3273 GCA_002449555.1 Atopobiaceae bacterium UBA7016
ACCCTTGTTGCACGCCATCCTTGACGCATATGAGGGGCAGGGCGGTCCTCAGATATCAACATTCGCAATAGGTGGTGCGGAGTTTCGAGAGGAGACCTGCATCCAGCCCGTACTCCGCCCCAAGGTACGCCTCACGCGAAGAATACCGCGCGTCAATCTCATCCAAAACCGCCCTCCCGACCGCCGGCAGCACGCCCACCAAGACCCGCATCAGGTCCTCATACTCTGGCGCGACGCTCACGTTGCCAAACGCCTCCGCACGGTACGCATTGGTTAGCGCATAGTCCGCCAGCAGTACCTCGTCAGGGCAGCCCAGCGCCATGAGCACCACCATCGCGCAGACCCCCGTTCGATCCCGCCCCGAGTTGCAGTGGAACAGTAGCGGCGCCTGGCCGTCCAGCAATAGCTCAAGCACCCGCCTGATCCCCTGGTTGCCAAACGCCATGGACACGGT
>DJXA01000043.1 GCA_002449555.1 Atopobiaceae bacterium UBA7016
TTGAGGGTGCGGGTAGACGGCTCAAGGAACAGGTTGACGATGGTGCGGCCGCGCAGCGCGGGAACCTTCTTGATGCTGCGGCCGTTCACGATGGGATCGAACGACTTGGCCGTGTCCAGGATCTGCGTGATGTCGTCAGCGGTCAGGCTCGTCGTGTCGATGAGGTGCTTTACGGAAAGCATTACTCAGTACCTCCTGCGTTCTTCTCGATGCCCCAGATCTCGACGGAGTCGACCTCGTCGATGGGCTTGATGCTCACGCGGACATCCTCGTCGTGGGACGACGGGACGTTCTTGCCCACGTAGTCGGCGCGGATGGGAAGCTCGCGGTGGCCGCGGTCGACCATCACGGCGAGCTGCACGGTCTTTGCACGGCCAAGGTCCACCAGCGCGTCGAGCGCGGAGCGGACGGTGCGGCCGGTATAGAGCACGTCGTCGACGAGCACGACGTCAACACCGTCGATGGAGAAGAGGACCTCGGTGGCGTGCGTCACCGGGTTGATGTGGCGCGCGTAGTCGTCGCGATAGAAGCTGATGTCGAGCTTGCCGATCTTAGGCTTGACGCCCTCGATCTGCTCGATCTTCTCCGCCAGGCGATCGGCGATAGGCACGCCGCGCCGCTGGATACCCACGAGCGCGATGCCGCTCGCGCCCTCGTTGTGCTCGATGATCTCGTGAGCGATGCGCGTGATGGCACGGTCCATCGCCAGCGCATCCATGATCTGGGCCTTCAAGACAGCCTGTTCCATGGCACTCCTTCCTAGAAAAAACGCCCCTGCCGACAGTGCGGCACGAGGCGTCAAGGAAGGCATTCTAGCTGCTGCGATTATGTTGCTTCGCCTTGCGGGCATCTCGTACCGCGCTTAAAGGTTGCGTTTACTATACAGGCGCCATCACATGTCGGCAAGCGCCCACACGAACAACGCACGCCCCTAGACGCAATTTCGGTCCCTGACTCCAAAATTGCATGCAATTTTGGAGTCAGGGACCGAAATTGCGTCACTGGAGACCGTGGTTTTTGCCCATGAGGGAACGGAGCGTGGAAAGGCGGCCGTAGAGGTGACGGTGCAGGGCCATGAAGAGGCGCTGCCGCGCCATGCGCGAAAGACGCTTGCCTGAGCACGCCGCCTGCAGCACGCGAAGCTCGCAGGCCTCAAGGCCCAGGGCCGCAAGTTGGCCCTCGTTCCAATGCGCGCCGACCGCCTTGCCCAAGGCGCCGAGCACCTGCGTGCACGCGTCGGCATTCATGAGCAGCGCGTCGTTGGCCACAAACTGACAGGCCCACGCCAGCATCGGGCGCTCGTACTCGTCTAGAATCCCCAGGCTGGCATAGTCGGCCCACACGCGCTCAAGGATGCGCACGTGCGCAAGCAGCATCTCGCGCTCGCTGCGGCGTACGTCACTCATGAGCGAGCCTTGGCGCGTCACGCGATACTCGTAGAGGCGGTCCTCCACAATCGTCGTTCGGTGCGAGCGCGCGTACACGGCAAACTGGAAAACCTGATCCTCGCCGTAGCCCATGGTCTCGTCAAAGAAGGTCTGCTCGCGCGCGAGGAATTCACGCGAGAGCGCCGTGCGCCAGGCAAAGGGACGCGTGTCTGGCGCAAACAGCAGCGCCTCACAGGGGCCACCGTACGAGATGGCCTCGGGGCTCAGCGTGCGCTCGAGCCAGGGCGTGCCTGCGTCGCGCGGCAGCGCAAAGCCGCCGTACACGATGACCTCAGACTCCGAGGCATCAAACACCTCCACGATGCGCCGGCACGCCTGGGGGACAAGACGGTCGTCAGAGTCAAGAAAGCACAGGTAGTCGCCCTGCGCCACTCGCATACCCGCGTTGCGGGCGCTGGAGAGCCCTCCGTTGGGCTTGTTCACGATGCGAATCCACGGCTCTCGCTCTGCCCAGCGCTCCAAGATGGCGGCCGAGCCGTCCGTCGAACCGTCGTTCACGCAGATTGCCTCAAAGTCCCGCCAGTCTTGGTCGGCCAGGCTCTGCAGGCACTCGTCGAGGTAGCGCTCGACGTTGTAGACCGGGACGATGACCGAGAGCCGCACGCTCACGAGCGGCCTCGCTTCGCGCGCTTGGCCACCATCCCCGCAACCAGACCAGGGCCGCCCAGCTCAAGGTAGTGCCCGAGGTTCTTGGCCAGCGAGCCGCCGCCATAGGAGTCAAACGCTTGGGCAAAGCGTTCCGGCTCGTCAAGAAGGAAGCGCAGGTCAGCCTCCTTGTAGACGCCTAGCACCGACTCGTCGATGTGGCCGTTCGCGCGGTCAGCCAGCAGCTCCTCGCGCGCACGGGTCAAGAACTCAGCCCGCAGCTCGGGCGCCAGGCGGCCCGCGTTCCACATGTAGCTGTCAAACTTCATGCGCGTCAGCACGCCGCGCAGCATCTCGGACAGCGCCGGGCGGACCTCAAGGAAGCGCTCCATCTCGGCGTACTCGTCGCAGACGCAGTACACCTTGCCCGGGCTGTTGACCGAAGATGCCTCGTTGTCCTGGCGGTAGTTGAGGATGAAGTCATCGATGAAGCTCGCGCTCTCCGCGAGCGCCCAAACCTTGAAGTTGAAGCTCGCGTCCTGGTAGGAGGCGCCAGGCGTCTCAAGGAAGCGGATGGCGTTGTCGGTGAGAAACTCGCGGCGGTACAGGGCCGACCAGATGGACGGCTTCTGGTAGAAGATGGTCTTGTCGTCGTCGCTGGAGGGGCGCATGGTGCGTCCGGCCATCTCGGGCGTAACGATGACAAACTCCTCGCGGCGCTCCTCGGGCACCGACCAGTACAGCCAGAAGTTGGCCTTCACCACGTCGGAGTCCTTGCGCACGGCGACGTCGTGCAGCAGCCTGAGCGCGTCAGGCACGAAGAAGTCGTCGGATTCGAGGATGGCCACGTAGGTGCCGAGGGCCTCGTCAAGGCCACGGTTCATGGACGCGCCGTAGCCAGAGTTGGGCTTGTCAATGACATGAAAGCGCTGGTCAGCGGTGATATAGCGCTCGATGATGTCACGAGATCCGTCGGTAGAGCCGTCGTTGATGAGGATGACCTCAAAGTCGGTGAACGTCTGCGCAACCAGCGAATCAAGGCACTGGGCGAGATAGCGCTCGACGTTATAGATAGGTACCAGGACGCTTATCTCCGGCAATCGGGCAGGCCCCTCTGACATACAGCTCCCCTTCTGACGTGGACATCTTTTCTATGGTAGCACGTAACCGTCACTCGCCTGAGCCTGAGCGCGAACCGCCGTGGCCGAGCACGGTCTGCACCAGGTCGGCCACACCATAGCGCCACACGCGCCACAAAAGTGCCGCGACGCGCGTCTGGGGAGTGTCATAGGCCCCCAGCGACACCAGACGAACCAGCCGACGCACCGCAAGCGGAGCGCCAGCGCCCCTCCCATGGGCGCTGTACAAGGCCGCGAGACGCCTGAGTGCGGCAAGACGCTCGGGCCCCGCCGGCTGCCGAAGTGCCGCATACAGCACGTAGTCAACCGACCAGCCCATTAACTCGCCACGCCACTGCTCAAGCAGCCCAGCCGCATCCCATGCCGCAAAGACGCGCTCAACCACGGCCACGTGACTCGTCACGCGCTGGGCCGAGCCCTTCGCCTCGGCCGACATGAGCGAGCCAGCGCGATTCAGGCGATAGCGATACACCTTGTCAGGAACCAGCGCCGTGCGCCGCGACGCGGGGTAGAGCGAGAAGTGCCACACCGTGTCCTCGCCGTAGTGCACCGACTCGTCGAAACGGATGCCCGCCTCCACAAGCCATGCGCGACGACACGCCGTCCGCCACGCAAAGGGGTTGGACGACTCGTCGAGCAGGATGGAGGGCGTGAACGTGTCGAAGACAGCCTCGCGCGGGCTGAGGCAGCGCTCGAGCCAGGGTGTGGGCTCATCGGGAAAGCACGTGGCACCAAAGGTCACCACGTCGGCGCCCGTGCGCTCAAACGCCGCGCAGATGCGCTCCAGCGCATCGACCTCCAGCAGATCGTCTCCGTCCAGGAAGAAGACATACGTGCCGCGAGCCGCATCGAGGCCGGCGTTACGCGCCGACGAAAGGCCACCGTTGGGCTTGTGAACCACCCGGACGCGCGCATCGCGCGCTGCCCACTCGTCCAGAAGCGCTGCGCTCTCATCCGTCGAACCATCGTCAACGCAAATGACCTCGAGGTCAGACAGGGTCTGCGAGGTGGTGGAGCCCAGAGACTCGTCGAGATACGGCGCGATGTTGTAGACGGGAACGATGACCGAGGCCACACACATGGCTAGTACGCCCCTCTGCCGTGCAGACGCGCGAGGGCTCGCTCGCCCACCGCGGAGACGCCACGGGTATGCACGTAGAAGCTCACCAGCAGCGGCTTTGCGATGACGGGGCCACGAAGGCGCGCGCCGAAGGCCGCGCGCTGGATGGCGCGCAGGCACGGCTCGGCGGCAAGGCCCGCCACCGAACGGCCCCCGTCAGGGCCGAAGTAGGCCACAAGCACGTCCCACAGCTCTACGTAGAACGCCACCTGTTGCTCGGACGCAAGGCGGCTGACGTCAAGCATCAGCAGGTCAAGGGCCCAATCCAAGAGGTCGGCATCGCACGAGCGGTCAAGGCCACGCTCCTTCCACGCGCCTAACACCGACGCGACCACGGCCAGATGCTTGCGCAGCTTGGCGGGCAGCACGTCATCGGAGGCGTTGTCGCGATGGCTCGCGCTCACCTCGCTCATGCGGTAGCGGTAGAGCTGCTCGGACGAGCAGATCACGCGGTGCGCCACCGCATAGGCAACCATGAGGAAGGCCTCGTCTTCGCCGAGCGAGAGGTTGGTATCAAAGCGCAGGTTGTTCTGCACCAAAAAGTCGCGCATGAAGGCCACGCGAAACGCATACGGGTGCGTGTATTCCTCAAAGATGACCTGATGCGGCTTGTCCTCGTAGATGCCGTCGCGCGGCGCCAACCGATGCGCCAAGGTAAGCGGCGTCGCCTCGGGAGGCTCAATCACCATGCCAAAGACAAGGCAGTCAACCCCGCCGTAGCCCAACCGCGCCGCAAGCGAGGCAAGGGCGCCCGGGACGAGCGCGTCGTCGGCGTCCACAAACAGGACCGCCTCCCCCGTCGCCACGTCCAGGCCCGCATTACGGGCGGACGAGACGCCTCCGTTGGGCTTGGAGACCACGCGTACGCGAGCGTCGTCCACCGCCAGCCGCTCGGCCACGGCGCGCGTGTCGTCGCGCGAGCCATCGTCTACCACGATGACCTCGACCTCGACGCCCTCCTGCGCAAGCACGGAGGCAACGCACTGCTCCAGCACGCCCTCGGCGTTGTACGCGGGGATGATCACGGAGAAGCGCATCATCGAGACCTCCTTGCAAAGTGCTCGCCCACGGCGGAAATGAGGCCGGCCGGCCCACCCAAGGCAAGGGCGAAGCGTGCCTTTGCGGCGGCGGAATCTCCGCGGAACCGGCGACGAAGGCGCAGGTAGCGCTCAGGGTCAGCCTGCAGCGCGCGCAGGTTTGCCACGCGCCAGCTATCCCACGTGGCGAGGTCAAGCCGGCTCGTTTCCTCAAAGCGCGCAAACTGCTCGCCCGCCGACTGGAGAAACGCCAGCCCCACC
>DJXA01000147.1:0-1555 GCA_002449555.1 Atopobiaceae bacterium UBA7016
AGCTGCTGCCCAACGCCAAGATCGGCCCGGCGCCCAACATCGCGCTGGTGTACCCCGAGACCTGCAAGCCCGAGGACGTCCTTGCCTCCCAGAACATGAACGCCCTGCGCAACTGGCTGTATCTGGACATGGCCGTCTACGGCATCTACAACAACATCGCGTGGAGCTACCTGGCCGAGATTGACGCCGTGCCCGAGAACATCCTGCCGGGCGACATGGAGCTGATGGCCTCCGCCAAGCCCGACTTCATCGCCTTCAACTACTACAGCACCGCCACCGTGAAGATGCCCGAGGAGGGCGCCGAGAGCACCAAGGGCGACCAGCAGCGCGGCGCGACCATCGCCGGCTTCTCGCAGGGCGTGAGCAACCCCAACTTCCAGAAGACCGAGTTTGGCTGGGAGATTGACCCCATCGGCTTCCGCAACACGCTGCGCGAGGTGTACAGCCGCTATCACCTGCCCATCATCATTACCGAGAACGGCCTGGGCGCCTACGACAAGCTGGAGCAGGACGAGAACGGCAACGACGTGGTGCACGACCCCTACCGCATCGACTACCTGCGTGCGCACATCGAGCAGATGCGCCTTGCCATCACCGACGGCGTCGAGATGATGGGCTACTGCCCGTGGAGCGCCGTGGACCTCATCTCCACGCACGAGGGCTTCGTGAAGCGCTACGGCTTCATCTTCGTCAACCGCGAGGAGTTTGACCTGCTTGACCTGCGTCGCGTCCGCAAGGACAGCTTCTTCTGGTACAAGAAGGTCATCGCCAGCAGGGGCACCGACCTGGCATAGCGAGGCGACGCACTCAGGCCGACACGCCTAGCGGCACGCGCAAGCAACGTATGCCGCGAATGCACGAAAAGGGCCACCCCCGGGGCGCATCAGCCGCATCCCGGGGGTGGCCCCCGTACGTTATCGCTCAGCCGTTACTCGATCGAGTCGGCCTCGATGGCGGTCTCGCCGGCGCGATGGGCATAGAGGCGGTCGTCCTCGCCCACGTCGATGCAGACGGTGTCACCCTCGCCGACCTCGCCCGCAATGATGAGGTTGGCCACGTTGTCCACCACCTGACGCTGGATGAGGCGCTTCAGCGGGCGGGCGCCGTACACGGGGTCAAGGCCGTCAAGGGCCAGCGACTGTACAGCCGCAGGCGAGAGCTCCAGGCTGATGCGCTCGCGAGCAAGGCGCTTGCGGACGTCGCGCAGCTGGATGTCCACGATCTGCTCGATGTCGGAGAGCCCCAGCGCGTGGAAGACCACCACGTCGTCAATACGGTTGAGGAACTCGGGCTTGAAGGCCGCGCGCAGGGCTTCGTTCACCTGGCGCTGCACCTCGTCGGGGTTCACGGCCGCATTGGCCGCGGCAATGAACTGGCTGCCCACGTTGCTCGTCATGATGATGATCGTATTCTTGAAGCTCACCACACGACCCTGGCCGTCGGTCAGGCGGCCGTCGTCCAGCACCTGCAGCAGCACGTTGAAGACGTCGGGATGCGCCTTCTCCATCTCGTCGAGCAGGATGACGCTGTACGGCTTGCGGCGCACGGCCTCGGT
>DJXA01000147.1:1629-1958 GCA_002449555.1 Atopobiaceae bacterium UBA7016
GCCTCGGTCAGCTGGCCGCCCTCTTCGTAGCCCACGTATCCCGGGGGCGCACCAATGAGGCGCTGCACGGAGAACTTCTCCATGTACTCGGACATGTCGATGCGCACCAGGCTGCGCTCGTCGTCAAACAGGCACTCTGCCAGGGCCTTTGCCAGCTCGGTCTTGCCCACGCCAGTGGGGCCCAGGAAGAAGAAGCTGCCGATGGGACGGTCGGGGTCAGAGAGGCCCGCGCGGCTGCGGCGCACGGCGGCGGCCACGGCGCTCACGGCCTCGTCCTGGCCGATGACGCGCTTGTGCAGCTCGTCCTCGAGGTGCTTGAGCTTCTCCAT
>DJXA01000147.1:2044-2551 GCA_002449555.1 Atopobiaceae bacterium UBA7016
TCGCCCTGCATCATCTTTGACACGGGCACGCCGGTCCAGCTACTCACGACCTCGGCGATCTCCTCGGAGGTGACCTCCTCCTTCAGCAGGCCGCCCTCCTCCTGTTTGGCGGTCAGCGCCTGTTCGGCCTCGGCGTACTGCCGCTGCAGCGTGGGGATGGTGGAGTAGCGCAGCTCGGACGCGCGGGCGAGGTCGCCCTCGCGGGTCACGCGCTCCATCTCGACGCGCGCGGCCTCGATCTGGGCCTTCAGCTCCTGCACGTGGTCGATGGCGTGCTTCTCGTTCTGCCAGTTGGCCTTCATGCCGTCAAGGCGCTCCTGCGTCTCGGCAATGCGGCCGCGCAGCGTGGCCAGGCGCTCCTTAGAGGCCTCGTCCTCCTCCTTCATGAGGGCCTGCTCCTCGATCTGCATCTGCGTGAGCTCACGCGCCACGGCGTCGATCTCGGCCGGCATGGAGTCGAGCTCCATGCGCAGACGGCTTGCCGCCTCGTCCACCAGGTCGATGGCC
>DJXA01000147.1:2619-3661 GCA_002449555.1 Atopobiaceae bacterium UBA7016
GGTCGATGGCCTTGTCGGGGAGGAATCGGTCAGAGATGTAGCGGTTGGAGAGGTCGGCCGCGCTGACCAGCGCCGCGTCGGTGATGCGCACGCGGTGGTGCTGCTCGTAGCGCTCCTTGATGCCGCGCAGGATGGAGATGGTGTCCTCAACGGTGGGCTCGCTCACCATGACCGTCTGGAAACGACGGGCCAGAGCAGCGTCCTTCTCCACGTACTTGCGGTACTCGTCCAGCGTGGTTGCGCCAATGGCGTGCAGCTCGCCGCGGGCGAGGGCCGGCTTCAGGATATTGCCGGCGTCCATGGAGCCCTCGGTGGCGCCCGCGCCCACGATCAGGTGCAGCTCATCGATGAACAGGATGATGCGGCCGTCAGAGTTCTGGACCTCTTTGAGCACGCTCTTCAGGCGGTCCTCAAACTCGCCGCGGTACTTGGCACCGGCCACCAGCGCGGACATGTCCAGCTCGACAATGTCCTTGTCCTTGATGGTGGACGGGACGTCGCCCGACACGATGCGCTGGGCCAGGCCCTCCACGATGGCGGTCTTGCCCACGCCCGGCTCGCCGATGAGCACGGGGTTGTTCTTGGTGCGGCGGCTCAGCACCTGGATGGTGCGGCGGACCTCCTCCACGCGGCCGATGACTGGGTCGAGCTTGCCCTGGCGGGCGAGGTCGGTCACGTTGCGGCCGTACTGCTCGAGCGCCTCAAACTGCTGCTTGGCGTCCTGGCTGGTCACGCGGCTGTCACCACGGAGCTTCTCGTATGCCTCGCTCACACGCTTGCCGGTGACGCCAGCGTTGCGCAGCACGTTGCCCGCATCGCCCTTGTCATCGGCGAGCGCGCAGAGCAGGTGCTCGGAGGTGACGTAGGAGTCGCCGAGCTTGGTGGCGAGCTTCTCCGCGGCGTCGATGGTGCGGGCCAGGCCGCTGTCGATGCCCATCTGGCTGACGTCACCCGACACCTTGGGCGCGCCATTGATGATAGCGTCTGCCTGCGCCTCGATGGCGGCAGGGTCTGCGCCGATGCGCTCGATGATGGCGCGGAT
>DJXA01000147.1:3845-4024 GCA_002449555.1 Atopobiaceae bacterium UBA7016
TCCTGGGCGGTTACTGCCCACTTATCGATTCTCATGTGTGCCTCCTTTGTCGGCCCGCTTGGGGCCTCGCTGTCATTCAAGGAAGTTTGTTCCCACATGACGCGGAGGCTATGCACATCTAAGTGCGTTTGTATCAGATTTTCTTAGTTGTCCGCTGCTGATGTTGACGCTGGAGGCCC
>DJXA01000147.1:4148-11440 GCA_002449555.1 Atopobiaceae bacterium UBA7016
GGGCCTCCAGCGTCAACATCAGCAGAGTGAGGTTAGCCTTCAAACGGCATGTAGCGGCGGAAGCGCTCGGCGGCGGCCACCCGGTCATCCGCGTCGAGAATGGCGCGGCCAATCATGATGACCTCAGGCTTCAGCGCAATCACGTCGCGGATGTTGCTCTCGTTGATGCCGGTGTTCAGCGCAAGCTTTGCATTCCGGAGATTGCGTTTGGCCACCTTGGCCAGATCCAGAGGCTGGACCTTGGGCGTAAACCAACGGCGATGCGTGTCAAGGTCGTAGTCGTATTCGGGCAGGTAGCCGGTGTGCACGGCCACATAGTCCACGCCCAGCGCGTCCACCTCGGCCGTGCGCTGCGCCAACGAACGCGCCGGCGCACTCATGTCGCACATGATCTGCCCGCCGTAGTTCTTGGCCTTGGCCACCATCTTCTCGATGACCGGGTTGGGCGCGGCAGAGAGGCACGTGACGATGTTGGCGCCCGCCTCAAAGCAGCGCGTAGTCACGCCCGTGCCACCATGGAAGACCTTAGCGTCAACGCAAAGGCACAGGTCAGGATGCGCCGCGCGCAGCTCCTCAATCAGGCCCAGGCCAAAGGTCACCACCTGAGGATAGCCAATCTCCACCACGTCAACGTGGTCGGCAAGCCTATCGACCAGCGCGATAACCTCGTGGCGCTTTCCGTGGTCAATGGTGAGCTGAAGCTTCATCTGAACAACCTCCTAGAGAATAGCCATCGCCAGCGCGAGCACCAGCGGCATAGTAATCATAGAAACGATGGTGGTGCCAATGGCAAGACCCGTGCCGTACGAATAGTCGCCGCCATACTTCAGCGCAAGCATCGAGGTGGCCGAGGCGGCAGGCGCGGCGGCAATGATCATCATCACCATGCGCACCTCAAACTCGACAGGCATCAGCATCAAAATGGGGATGCACACCAGCGGCACCGCAATAAGACGCAGCAAAATGGCCTTGTACAGACGGGTGTCGCTGATCATGAGGCCGATGTTGGAGGCGCCTAGCGTTGCTCCCAAGATGACCATGCCCAGGCCCGTGTTCATGTTGGCCATACCATTGATGACCTGCGCAACCACGTACGGCAGCTCGACGGGGGCAAAGAAGAGTGCCATGCCCACGACCACGGCAATGAGGTTGGGGTTGGAGAGGATCTTCTTCACCGAGACCTCGTTCTTGTCGCCGCTCATGAGGTAGACGCCGTAGGTCCAGAACGTGATAGTGCCCACCACCATGGTCATGGTGACGTAGAAGACGTACTCGCTGCCCAAGATGCCCTCGATAAGCGGGATGCCCACAAAGCCCGAGTTGGAGAACACCACGGCAAATGTGCCGATGCGGTCCACCTTGCCGCAGCCAAAGCGTCCCACGACGATGGAGACAAAGAAGATGACGAGGAAGAAGAGCATGACCACCACGCCCGTCGAGATCTTCTCCGCGTCAAACGGAATAGCAAGCGCGCGTAGCACCACGCACGGCGTTGCCACGTACAGCGCCAAGTTTGAGAGCTGAGCCACGCCCGTCTCGTCCACCGCCTTGATTTTGTACAGCACCACGCCGATGGACATCATGGCCAGCATGACCACAATCTGCTTGATGAGAATAAGTACCATGCGCCGCCCTCCCCTATGTTCCCTCCCGCATACATCGTAACAGGTGAAGACGTTCTGTTGCCTGCTCGATAGCGTTACAAGCTGGGATTCTTTCGTCCTGCGGCGGGCATAAGGGAGACAATGAGACTATGAGACCGATACGGGAGGGAACCTATGCCTAAAAACACGGGCGGCGCTGGGCAAACCTCTTGGAAGAAGTGGGTGTTTCGCGGCGCTGCGGGGCTGATGATTGCCGGCGTGTGCAGCCGGCTCCTCATCTCTGTTTTGGAAGCCATGACCGACCGCGAGGTAACGCTTGACCTAATCATGACCGTGGTGATGGCGCTGGTGATTGCCGCGGGCATCGTCTTCTTCGTACGGTACTTCCGCGAGCTGGGAGACTTTGACTACAACCCGCCGCTGGGCAAGTCGCCCAGCATGCCGGGGTACTTTGAGGAGCACTACGAGGGACGTGACCTGCATCTGAATGCGTACGGCGAGCTGGTGCCTGCCGGCGGGGCGGGAGACCCGTTCAAGGGCGTGGAGCGCAAGGTGGAAAAGCCGCTGCGGGGCGCTCCGCAGGCGTACTCTGCTGCGACTGGTGCGGCGGAGCAGTACATGGTAACGCCGGTGGCGCCAACGAAGGGCGCGGGCAGCTCGGGCGGCGCTGTTTCCGCAGCTCCCCCGCGCAAGAAGCCGGCCAAGGGCGGCGGCAAGCGCAAGGTGCGCGGCTACATAAAGGCTGGTCGCGCGGTAGATGCCGAGGTTGAGGTGGGCCCGACGCTGCGCGCTGACGGAACCATCCCCACGCCGCAAGAGATCTACGACGCGCTGGGCGGCTACGTGATTGGCCAGGAGGACGCGCGACGCACGCTTTCGGTGGCCGTGTACAACCACTACAAGCGCGTCACGCCTGGCTGGCATGAGGACGAGGCGCATCCGGTCGAGATCGCTAAGTCAAACATTCTGCTGTTGGGGCCTACCGGAACCGGCAAAACCTTGATGGTGCAGACGCTTGCCCGCATCTTGGACGTGCCGCTGGCCATTGCCGACGCCACCACGCTGACCGATGCCGGCTATGTGGGCGACGACGTCGAGCAGATTCTGGCCCGGCTGATTGCCGCAGCAGGTGGCGTGGAGAACGCCGAGACCGGCATCGTGTACATCGACGAGATTGACAAGATCGCGCGCACGAGCAATGGCGCGCTGATGGCCACGCACGGAGACCCGTCGGGCGAGGGCGTGCAGCAGGCGCTGCTGAAACTTTTGGAGGGCTCGATGACGAGCGTGCCTCCGCTGGGCGGCCGCACCAACCTCTTCCAGAAGAGCAACCAGCTTGATACCACCAACGTGCTGTTCATCTGCGGCGGCGCGTTTGTGGGGCTGGCCGACATCGTGCGGCGTCGCGTCTCGAGCCACAACATTGGCTTTGCCACAGCCGACACCGCGGCCACCAAGCTGACCGACAACGAGCTTTTGGCCATGGTCGAGCCGCAGGACCTACACCGGTTTGGGCTGATTCCCGAGCTGGTGGGCCGCATTCCGGTGATTACGCACACGAGCGAGCTTACCGTGGACGACCTGGTGCGCATTCTGACCGAGCCGCGCGACGCGCTGGTGCTGCAGTACCAGCAGCTCTTGGCCTACGACGGTATCGGGCTAGAGTTTGACCGTGACGCGCTTGAGGCCATCGCCGAGCTGGCGCTGGCGCGCGGCACCGGCGCCCGTGGCCTGCGCTCCATCATGGAGAAGGTGCTGCGCGACCCCATGTTTGAGCTTCCCGGCCGCACGGACGTGGAGCGCGTGGTAGTCCACCGCGCCTGCGTCACCGACAACGAAAAGCCCGAGTACGTACTGAAGTAGCTCCCTGCGAATGTTGACAGAAGGGGGCCTCCCTACGTCAACATCAACATTTCTTTCTTGCTGATGTTGACGGTGGGAAGCCCCTTCTTGTCAACATTCGCTTAGGGGGTTAGTCGGTGCCACCTTCGAGAAGGCCACGCATGACTTGCTCGGGACCGCTACCATCGTAGCGGGCGAGCGCGGTGATGCGCTCGCGCATGCGGTACTCATGCACGTCATCCTCAAGCTTGCGGACACGGGCACGAAGCTCGTCAATCTTGGCCTCGCGCTCCAGCATCCGTTCGCGCATATCCAGGATGCGCACCACGCCGGCCAAATTGATGCCCTCGTCGGTCAGCTTGCTGATGAGGTTGAGCCGCTCGATGTCGTTTTGCGAGTACAGGCGCGTGTTGCCGCGCGAACGGCCCGGCGTCACCAGGCCTTTCTGCTCGTACACGCGCAGGGTCTGCGGGTGCATGCCCGTCAGCTCGGCCGCCACGCTGATCATGTACAGAGGCTTATCCTTGTCTCCACTATGAGGCATTGGTCTCAACCTCCTCACGATACGTGCGGGTATCCGCGTCGCGCAGCGCCTCCAGAGCCTTGCGCTCGTCAGCCGTTAGCCTCGTGGGCACCTTCACGCGCACCGTCACGAAGAGCGCACCGCGCACGCCCTTGCGCTTAACGTTGGGCGCACCCAGATCGCGGAAGCGGAAGGTCTTTCCGTCCTGCGTGCCGGCGGGAACCTTCAGGCGGCAGGTGGTGCCGTCAGGCGTGGGCACGTCAACCTCGGCACCCAGCGCGGCCTCCCATATGCTGATGGGGAGCTCCATGCGCACGTCGGCGCCATCGCGCTTGAAGACAGGGTGCTCGGCAACCTTGGTGGTGATGACCAGGTCGCCGCGCTCACCGCCGTTGACGCCAAACTCGCCGCGGCCGCGATAGCGAAGCTTGCCACCGTCCACCGCGCCGGCCGGGACCTTCACCGTCAGGGACTGCTTCTCGCCCGTAGAGGGCACCGTGAAGGTGACCTTGCGCTGCGTGCCCTTGAACGCCTCCTCGGCCGAGACCTCGATGGTCATGGTCAGGTCGCCGCCCTTGGCAGGACGGTTGCTGGCCGCACGTCCGCCAGCCGCGCCGTTGAAGATCTGCGAGAAGTCGAAGCCCGAGAAGGCGCCGTCACCGTTACGGATGTTCTCGAAGATGTCCTGCCAGTCGCCGCCGGCACCGCCGTAGCCATAGCCACGGGCACGACCGCCCGAGCCACCGAAATCGGCGCCCGGGATGCCGCCAAAGAGCAGCATCTGGTCGTACTCCTTGCGCTTCTTCTCGTCGGAGAGCGTAGTGTACGCCTCGCTGACCTCGGCAAACTTCTTCTCGTCACCGCCGGCATCGGGGTGATACTTGGCCGCCAGCTTGCGGAAGGCCTTCTTGATATCGTCCTGGGTGGCGTCGCGCTTCACGCCCAGAATGTCGTAGTAATTCTTTGCAGCCATGAGGCAACGCCTCCTTTCTCACGTGCGGTCAACGTTGGGGGTAGCCCCTTTTGTTGCGCTCAACAAAAGGGGCTACCCCCAACGTTGCCGCTTACTAGTTCTCAGCCTCGGGAGCGGGACGCTTGGGACCACCGAAGGTCACAGTAACCATAGCCGAACGAATGACCTTGCCGCCCATGGCGTAGCCCTTCTGGTACACCTGCGCAACGGTCTCGTCGTACTGCTCGGCGTCCTCCACGCGGCCCACGGCCTGGTGCACCAGCGGGTCAAAGGCCTCGCCCACCGGGTTGATGACCTCCACGCCCTCCTTGCCGAGGATGCTCACCATCTTGTCGTGCACGGCGTCGACGCCGGCCACAAACTGCAGCAGATTCTCGTCGTCACCGCCGTTGGCCTTGGCATGCTCGCTCGCGCGCTCCATGTCGTCCAGCACGGGGAGCAGCCCCAGCACGAGCTTCTCGGCAGCGCGCTCCTTCTCGGCCAGGCGCTCGGCGGCCGTGCGCTTGCGGAAGTTGTCCCAGTCGGCCTGCAGGCGAGCCAGGCGCTCGGTGGCGTCGGTGGCCTCCTTCTTGGCGGCCTCCACGGCATCCTGCGCCTGGGCGAGCTGCGCCAGAAGGTCGCCCGCCTCCTCGCGGGCGCGTTCGGCGTCAGCCTTCAGGTCCGCCTCGGCGGCTGCCTCGCCGGCGCGCTTGGCGGCCTCGATCATGGCCTCCTCGTCGAGCTCCTCTTCCGGCTCGACGACGTCCTCGGTCTCCTCAGGCTCCGGCTCGATGCCCTCTACCTGCTCGTCGTTCTCCTCGGGCGCGAAGCCCTCACCATCAGTCACGGGCACCTTCACGTCACCCTCCTTCTTTTTCACAAAAGGGGCGGCCACAGCGGGCCGCCCCTTCAACACTCATACGTTGCAGTGGGTAACGCCCAGGTACTAGTCAACAACCTCGTAGTCTGCGTCAACCACGTCGTCTCCACCGTCAGAGCCAGTGCCGGGAGCGGTCTGGTCGTTCTGGTCGGAGTAGACGATCTCGGCCAGCTTGTAGCCCGCCTGCTGCAGCTTCTCGGAGGCAGCCTTGATGGCGTCGATGTCGGTGCCCTCAAGAGCCTTCTTGGCGTCGGCAAGAGCGGCCTCGACGTCAGCCTTGGTGTCGGCCGGGACCTTGTCGCCCAGCTCGTTCAGGGTCTGCTCGGTGGAGTAGGCCAGGCTGTCGGTCTGGTTGCGGACCTCGATCTCGTCCTTCTTGGCCTTGTCCTCCTCGGCGTGAGCCTCGGCGTCCTTGACCATGCGGTCGACTTCGTCGTCAGACAGTGCGGTGGAGCCAGAGATGGTGATCTGCTGGGACTTGCCGGTGCCCTTGTCCTTGGCGGTGACCTTCACGATGCCGTTGGCGTCGATGTCGAAGGTGACCTCAATCTGCGGGACGCCACGACGGGCCGCGGGGATGCCAGTGAGGTTGAACTTGCCCAGGCTCTTGTTGGCGCTGGCCATCTCACGCTCGCCCTGCAGGACGTTGATCTCGACGGACGGCTGGTTATCGGCGGCCGTGGAGAAGATCTCGGTGTGGCTGGTGGGGATGGTGGTGTTGCGGTCGATCATCTTGGTCATGACGCCACCCAGCGTCTCGACGCCCAGCGAAAGCGGGGTGACGTCGAGCAGCAGGATGCCCGACACGTCGCCAGTCAGAACGCCGCCCTGAACGGCAGCGCCGTCAGCCACGACCTCGTCCGGGTTCACGGACATGTTGGGCTGCTTGCCCGTCATGGTGCGCACGAGCTCCTGGACAGCCGGCATACGGCTGGAGCCGCCGACGAGGATGACCTCGTTGACCTGGCTGATCTGCAGGCCAGCGTCGCGCAGGGCCTTGGTGACGGGGCCCTTGCAGCGGTCGAGCAGGTCGCGCGTGATGCGCTCGAACTCGGCGCGGGTCAGGGTGTAGTCAAGGTGCTTGGGGCCGGTGGCGTCAGCGGTGATGAACGGCAGGTTGATCTGGGCCTGCTGGGCGCTGGAGAGCTCCTTCTTGGCGTTCTCCGCGGCCTCCTTCAGGCGCTGCAGGGCCATCGGGTCCTTGCGGAGGTCGATGCCGTTGTCAGCGAGGAACTTGTCGGCCAGCCAGTCGATGACCTTCTGGTCCCAGTCGTCGCCACCCAGGTGGTTGTCGCCGTTGGTGGCCAGAACCTCAACCACGCCGTCGGCGAGGTCGAGCAGCGAGACGTCGAAGGTGCCGCCACCGAGGTCGAAGACGAGGACCTTCTGGTCGATGTCCTTCTTGTCCAGGCCGTAGGCAAGAGCCGCGGCCGTGGGCTCGTTGACGATACGCTGGACGTTGAGGCCAGCGATCTTGCCGGCGTCCTTGGT
>DJXA01000147.1:11524-18933 GCA_002449555.1 Atopobiaceae bacterium UBA7016
TCCTTGGTGGCCTGACGCTGGGCGTCGTTGAAGTAGGCCGGGACGGTGATGACCGCGTCGGTGACGGGCTCGCCCAGGTACTTCTCGGCGTCAGCCTTCATCTTGGCCAGGATCATGGCGCTGATCTGCTCGGGGGTGAAGTCCTCGCCGTCAATCTCGACGACGGCACGGTTGCCCACGCCGCCCTTCACGCGATACGGCACGGTCTTCAGCTCGGAGCCGACCTCGTCGTAGCGACGGCCCATGAAGCGCTTGATGGAGAAGACGGTGTTGGTGGGGTTGGTGACGGCCTGGTTCTTGGCGGCCTTGCCGACGATGCGGTCTCCGTCGGGACGGAAGCCAACGACGGACGGGGTAGTGCGGTCGCCCTCAGCGTTGACGATAATCGTGGGCTCGCCGCCCTCGAGGACTGCCATCGCGGAGTTGGTGGTGCCCAGGTCGATGCCGATAATCTTGCCCATGGTGTAAATCCTTTCCTTTACTCCGCTGCTTCGCGGAGAGTGGTTGTACGAATCAGTATGTTCCCATGCAGTTCGATTCTATACATTATCTAAGTCTCTACACATTAGATTTTTTGAGCACACAAACGCAACCCATGCACAGCGGGACCAGAGGGTCGGACCCTTTGGTCCCACATGCACAGCGGGACCAGAAGGTCCGACCTTCTGGTCCCGCGGCGTCAGCAGTCGCTTTTGTTTGGCTCTAGTTTTCTGCGTAGATGTCGCCGACGGGAGCGATGGCCTTCATGGCCTCGAGCACGCTGGCGAAGAGCTCGTCGAGCTCCATATCCAGCAGCTCGGCACCCTTGCGGATGACGTCACGGTCGCAGCCGGCGGCGAAGCTCTTGGTCTTGAACTTCTTCTTCAGCGACTTGACCTCCATGTCGGCCACGCTCTTGGACGGGCGCATCTTGGCCACAGCCTGAATCAGGCCGGAAAGCTCGTCGGTAGCGAAGAGCCACTTCTCCATGATGTGCTCGGGCTTGGGCAGCTCAGGGTTGTTGTCGGAGTTGTGCGTCTGGATGGAGCGCGCCAGCGCGGGGTTGGCGCCGGCCTCGGCCAGAAGCTCGCCCGTCTTCACCGTGTGCTGCACGGCGTCCTGCCACTTCTCCCAGTCGAGGTCGTGCAGCAGGCCCACCTGGCCCCAGAACTCCACATTCTCGGGGTCCTCACGCTCGGCGTAGTAGCGCATGAGGCCCTCAAGGGTCTCGCCGTGGGCCACGTGGAACGGGTCCTCGTTGTACTTCTTCAAGAGGTCAAGGGCCGCGTCGCGAGTCAGGCCGCTCTCAAGACGACCGTCAGCAGCCGGCTTGGGCGCCTCGCGCTTCTCAGGACGCATGTGCGGGAACAGCAGGACGTCGCGGATGGACGCCTCGTCGCAGAAGAGCATGATCATGCGGTCGATGCCGTAGCCGATGCCGCCCGCAGGGGGCATGCCGTACTCAAGCGCGCGCACGAAGTCTGCGTCGTACTCCATGGCCTCCTCGTCGCCCGCGGCCTTGGCGGCCACCTGCGCGGCAAAGCGCTCCTCCTGGTCAACCGGGTCGTTGAGCTCGGAATAGGCGTTGGCGTACTCGTGGCCAGCAATGATGAGCTCAAAGCGGTCGGTCAGGCGTGGGTCGTCGTCCTTGCGCTTGGTGAGCGGCGAGACCTCAACGGGGTAGTCGCACACGAAGGTGGGGTTGACGATGCTCTTCTCGCCCAGCTCGTCGTACAGCTCGAAGACCAGCTTGCCGGCGCCCCAGTCCTCGGCCCACTCGATGCCGTTGGCGGCGCAGAGCTCGCGCAGGCGCTCGACGGGGGTGTCGAGGTCGATGTGCTCGCCCACGCACTCGCTGGCAATCTCTGCCACGGTGGCCGAACGCCACGGGCTGGACAGGTCGATCTTGGCGCCCTGGTAGTCGATGACGGTACCCTTGCCCACAGCGGCAGCGCAGCTCTGGAAGAGCTTCTCGCTGAGCGCCTTCATGCCGTCGAGGTCAGAGTAGGCGCAGTAGGCCTCCATGGAGGTGAACTCGGGGTTGTGGGTAAGGTCCATGCCCTCGTTGCGGAACTGGCGACCGATCTCAAACACGCGGTCAAGGCCGCCCACTACGCAGCGCTTCAGGTGCAGCTCGGTGGCGATGCGCAGGTAGCAGTCCTGGTCAAGCACGTTGAAGTGCGTGGTGAAGGGCTTGGCGTTGGCGCCGCCCAGCGTCTCCTGCAAGATGGGGGTCTCAACCTCAAGGTAGCCCTCGTCCTCCATGAAGCGGCGGATGGAGCTGATGATGCGCGAGCGGTTAACAAACGTCTGCTTGACCTCGGGGTTCATGATGAGGTCGACGTAGCGCTGGCGGTAACGGACCTCCTTGTCGGTGAGGCCGTGGAACTTCTCCGGCAGCGGGCGCACCGACTTGGTGAGCAGCGTCAGGCTGGTGGGCGCAAGCGAGAGCTGGCCGCGGCGCGTGCGGATGACAGGGCCCGTGGCGCCGATGATGTCGCCCAGGTCGAGCTGGCCCAGAAGCGCCCAGTCGGCCTCGGAGAGGTTGTTGATGCGGCAGAAGAGCTGCAGCTGGCCCGTGCAGTCCTCCAGCACGATGAAGGCCACCTTGCCCTGGTTGCGCAGGGCGCGGATGCGGCCCGCCAGGGAGTAGACGTCGGTGGTGTCCTCGCCCGCCTCGAGGGCCGCGTAGCGCTCCTCGAGCTCGGCCGCATGGGCCGTGACCTCGGACTTGATGGGATACGGGTTGATGCCCGCGTCAATGAGTGCCTGCCTGCGCGCGCGGCGGACAGCGCGCTCGTCGGTTGCTGGGGTCTGCTCGGCCATTGCCTTTTGCTCCTTAACATGAAATTCCCCATTGGGGACAGGCCCTAATGGGGAATGAATGGCGAACTGTTCCCCATTGGGGCCTGTCCCCAATGGGGAGTTGAACTGCGTTAGCGCGTGATGCTGGTGATGGTGTACTCGCGCACCTTGCCCGTGGGGGTGGTGAAGGACACCTTGTCGCCCACCACGTGGCCGATCATGGCCGCGCCAGCGGGGCTCTCGTTGGAGATGCGGCGCTTGAGCGAGTCGGTCTCGGTGGTGCCCACGATGGTGAAGGAAGCCTTCTTGCCCTTCTTGTCCTCCAGCTCGACGGTGGTGCCGATGGAGACGGACATGGTTGCGGCGTCGCCGGCCTCGACGATGCGCGCGACAGCGAGAATCTGGCGAATCTCGTTGATGCGGGAGGCGTTCTTGGCCTGCTCCTCCTTCGCGGCGTCGAACTCCGCGTTCTCGGAGAGGTCGCCGAAGCCACGAGCCTCTTTCAGGCTCTCGACGATCTCGTCGTTGTGCTCACCCTCGCGCCACTCAAGCTCGCGAATGAGCTCCTCGCGGCCTTCGGGGGTCAGGATGATTTCTTTTGCTGCCATGTGTGTTTACTCCTCGTTCGTAAGCTTGGCGCCGCACTTGGAGCAGAACGCAGCCTCGGCCGCATTCTTGGCGCCGCACTTGGAGCAGAACACCACATCGCCCTCGACGTCAGCATCGGTATCAGCCACGACCTCGGTCGCCTTGGGCGCCTCGACCTTCTTGGTCTCGTCGTCCATGTCGCCCTCCATGCCCTCGCGGACATTCTTGACCGTCTGGCCGAGGCTCTTGCCGAGCTTCGGAAGGTTCTTGGGCCCAAAGATGAGCAGTGCGACAACGAGGATGACGATAAGTTCCATAGGACCGAGGTTCATGGTGCTTCCTTCCTTTGTTTCTGGTTGCGCAGGCAGGTGCCATAACGCTACAGCCTTGTTAGTATAACAGCTTCTACCCAGCAGGGTTTCGGTCTAACAGTCTTTGCAAAAGACATCATGATTCCCCATCGGAGACAGGCCCCAATGGGGAATCGTTGGCTACATCAGCTCGCAGACGTTCTTGGCAAACTCCACCGGGTCGTCGACGGGGAGGCCCTCAACCAGCAGGGCCTGATCGTAGAGGAGGCTGGCGTACAGGGCCAGCTTGGCCTCGTCGCCGGCGTCCTGCGCAGCGACCAGCTTCGCAAACACGGGGTGGTTGGCGTTGAGCTCAAGCACGCGGCGGGCACCCGGCACCATGCCGGCGTCCGGGCCCTCGGCCATGATGCGCTCCATCTCCAGCGAGATGGGGCCCTCTGTGGCGATGCATGCCGGGGCCTCGCCTGCGCGAGCGGACGCGCGCACGGCCACGACCTTCTCGCCCAGGGCCTCCTTCATGGCGTCGAAGAGGCTCGCGTGCTCCTCGCTCGCTTTCTCGGCCTCGGCCTTCTCCTCCTCGGTGGCAAAGTCGAGGTCAGCAGTGGAGACGTTGGTCAGCTCGAGGTCGCGCTCGTCGGTGCCCTTGTGCTCGGAGTCGCCCGCGACGGCCGCGGCGTGGTAGGTGCGCATGGCCTGGAACATGAACTCGTCCACGTCCTGCGTGCAAAGTAGCACGTCAAAGCCATGGTCGACGGCGCTCTTCACCACCGGGGTCTTCTCCAGACGCTCGCGCGAATCGCCAGCGGCGTAATAGATCTTGTCCTGGCTCTCGGGCATGGCCGCCACGTACTCAGCTAGGCTCACCTGCTTGTCCTCGCGGGCAGACCAGAACAGCAGCAGGTCAGCCAGGTCGCTGGCCGCCGCGCCATAGCTGTTGTAGATGCCAAACTTCAGGCCGCGACCAAAGTTCTCGAAGAACTGCTCGTAGGACTCGCGGTCGTCACGCATCATGGCGGTCAGCTCGTCGTGCACCTTGCGCTCCACGCGGCGCTCGATGGCGCGCAGCTGCGAGTTCTGCTGCAGCGTCTCGCGGCTGATGTTGAGCGTGACGTCGGGGCTGTCCACCACGCCGCGCACGAAGTTGTAGTGGTCGGGCAGCAGGTCGGCGCACTTCTCCTGGATGAGCACGTTGGACGAGTAGAGCGCGAGGCCCTTCTCGTAGTCCTTGCTGTACAGGTCGAACGGCGCGCGCGACGGGATGAAGAGGAGCGCGTCGTAGGAAAGGGCGCCCTCGGCGTGGAAGCTGATGGTGCGCGCCGGCTTCTCCCAGTCATGGAACGTGGAGGTGTAGAACTCGTCGTAGTCGGCCTGCTCCACCTCCGAGCTGCGCTTCTTCCAGATGGGCGTCATGGAGTTAAGCGTCTCCAGCTCCTGGTAGGTCTCGTACTGCGGGGTGTAGTCGTCGCCCGCGTCCTCGGGCTTGGGCAGCTCGCGACTCTTGGTGACCATCATCTGGACCGGATGGCGCACGTAGTTGGAGTAGCGGCGCACGAGGTCGCGCAGGCCCCACTCGGAGAGGTACTTGTCGGGGCTGTCCTCACCCTCAATCTCGCGCAGGTAGAGGATGACGTCGGTGCCGTGGTCGTTCTCGCCGTCGCGCTCGCCTGCGGCGGCAGGGCTGATGGTGTAGCCCTTCACGCCGTCGCTCTCCCAAACAAAGGCCTGGTCAGCGCCATAGGCGCGGCTGATGACGCGCACGCGCTCGGCCACCATGAACGTAGAGTAGAAGCCCACGCCAAACTGGCCGATGATGTCGATGTCCTCGCCCTGGTGCTCGGCGTTGGCCTCCTTGAAGGCCTCGCTGCCGGAGTGCGCGATGGTGCCGAGGTTGCGGTCGAGCTCCTCCTCGGTCATGCCGATGCCGTTGTCGCTGACGGTGATGGTGCGCGCGTCCTTGTCAAACGACAGGCGAATGGCCAGCTCGTCGGAGCCGAGCTCCACGGAGGGGTCGGTCAGCGCCTTGAACGCCAGCTTGTCGATGGCGTCCGACGCGTTGGAGATGAGCTCGCGCAGGAAGATCTCGCGGTTGGTGTAGATGGAGTTGATCATGAGATCGAGGAGCTTTTTGCTCTCTGTCTTGAACTGCTTCACGGCGGGTCCTTTCACTTGGTGACGTGAGACGTTGTACCCCAGATGCCGTGTGCTAATCTGAAAACACTCAATTGAGCAGTTTTGAAAAAGGAATCCTGCGGTTTTGTGCCAAGGGTCCTCAAGTGAGTGTTTTCAAAAGTAGAGAGCGTCATGTTGCGAGCAAACTACCATACCCACACCACCTTCTGCGACGGCGAGAGTACGGCGGAAGAGATGGTACACAAGGCTCGTGAGCTGGATTTTTTTGCGCTTGGCTTCTCCAGCCACGTTGATCCGGACGTCCCGATGGACTGGGAGGCGTACCGTGCGGAGGTGCTGCGGCTGCAGGCCGCGCACGCGGGCGAGCTGGACATCTTGCTGGGCGCCGAGCTGGACAACCTGTGGGACCGCTCGCACTGCCCGGGCGCCGAGTATGTGATTGGCTCCACGCACTACATTCCCGTGGGGACGCCGCACGACGGCTGCGTGGACTGGAGCGCCGAGGTGTGCGAGCGCTGCTGCCGCGAGTTTTTTGGCGGGGACTGGTATGCCTACTGCCGCGCCTACTATGAGTTTGAGGCGCAGGTGTACGACCGCACGCAGTGCACGTTTGTGGGGCACTTTGACCTGGTGACGCGCTTCAACGACGATCTGCGCGCCTTTGACGAGGAAGACCCGCGCTATGTGGGGCCAGCGCTTGACGCCATGGAGCACCTGGTCAGGCAGGGTGTGCCGTTTGAGATCAACTGCGGGGCGTTCAACCGCGGGCGCAAGGCGGAGTTGTATCCGCGTCGCTCGCTCCTGCGCGCGCTGCACGACTTTGGGGGCGAAATTCTGATCACGTCCGACGCTCACCACCGCGACTATCTGGCCGGCGGGTTCGAGACGGCGGTGGAGCGGGCCATCGCGTGCGGGTTTACGCACGTCAACGTGCTGAGACACGACCTGCGCGGCGGCGTTGAGTTCCAACAGCTGGCGCTCGACACGCTGTAACTTGGTGCGTCCTGGGGGCTACCCCCAGGACGCACCATTCCTGAAAGGATTATCAGAAACCTGCGCGTTCTGTGAAGGAAACACAGGTGCCTGTGTTTCCACTGCCTCCGGGGAATATACGCGGTGTAGCACCGTTAGAGGAGGCACCATGACCGAAGAGCACCTCGACGCCCCCGAAACCACCGACTCCATCCCCACCACACAGCTTCCAGACCCTGAGGACTCGCCGTTTTTCCGTGGCGGGCCGACGCCTGACTTGCAGCTTCCTGAAGAGGACCTGCCCGTTGAGCAGACTCCCTTTGCCACGGAAAGCCGGTTCAGGCGCGAGCGGCAGGAAGAGCAGAATGCGGCCGTCGCGAGCTTGGACGAGACGGTGCTTCGCCCGTTCATGGCGCCTTTCGACTTTGAGTCCGATGAGGCCGGTGCCGTGGGTGGGCCTCCTGCGCCCGATGCTCCCATGGTGCCCGTCGCGCCGCACAAGGTCGGCTGGCGAAGGCTGGGCGTTGCGGCCGTGATTGCGGCCATCGCGCTGGCCGTGGGCGTACGCGCCATTGGGTCTCGCCAGAGCAACGTGGGGCTCTTTGGGCTGGTCAAGCCCGCCGA
>DJXA01000242.1 GCA_002449555.1 Atopobiaceae bacterium UBA7016
TCTGCCTGCCCGGCGGTGATGCGCTCGCGAAGCTGGGCGGTGACCTCAGGCGTCTCGTGGATGTCGTTGGCCTCGTCGAGGATGATCTGCAGGCCGTCAAGCTGGTCATCTATCTCGTCGATGGTGCTCTCCAGCTCGGTGATGGCCGCCGTGCGCTCCTTGATGGCGGTGCTGATCTCGTCCTCGGCGGCACGTGCCTCCTTATAGAGGCGGTCGTACTCTCCGCGACGCTCGGAGGCCTCGCGCTTGGCTTCCTCGGCCACGCGCTCGGCGGCCTCAAGGGTCTGACGCAGGCCAAACAGGCGCGCCTGAGCCTCCTCGACTGCCTGCTGCGTCTCGGCCGTGACCTTCTCCACCTCTTCGCGGGCGTCGTCAAGGTGCGCACGCTCTGCCACCAGCTCGTCGCGCATCTTCGGCAGCGCCGTGATGGGGGCGTCAGGGTCTCCCTGCAGCTTGTCCAGCTCCGTCTGCACCCTGCGCAGGCGCTCCTGAGCGTTGTCGACCGCGCGGTTAGCGGCCGAGACGCGGCTGTCGCGCTTGCGCGTGGCGTCGTTTGCGGCGCTCTCGCCAGACTTGACGGCGCGGCGCGCGTCGGCAAGCGCCACGGCGGCATCATCGGCGCGGCCCTT
This sequence comes from Atopobiaceae bacterium UBA7016, assembly GCA_002449555.1. Lineage (GTDB taxonomy): Bacteria > Actinomycetota > Coriobacteriia > Coriobacteriales > Atopobiaceae > UBA1367. The sequence goes on from DJXA01000242.1 coordinate 630, forward strand.
GGTGGTGTCCATCAGGTTCTTATACGGGCGAAGCGTCTCTTCATGCTCGGCCTTAAGCGCCGTGAGGCGGGCAGAGAGCTGCTGACGCTCGGAGTTGAGCGCGGCAGAGCGCTCCTTGGCAGTGTCAATCGAGCCTTGGGCCGCCTGAATCTGGGCGGTCTGGTCGGCCACGATCTGCTGATAGTTGCGCTCGATCTCGACGCGGTGATCAAGAATGGCCATCGCATCGTCAAGCTCGCGGCGCAGCGTCTCGAGCTGCGCACGAGCGTCGGCGTGCTGGCGGGAAAGCGCCCGCACGTTACGCACTGCCTCAAGGCCCTCCATTAGCTGCTGGCTGGCAGAATTGGCCAGGGCCGACGCGTTCTCTTCGGCCTTCACCAGCGCATCTTCGGTCTCGTCTGGCGCATCCTCGTCCTCGGGCCCCTCGCCCGGCAGCTCGTAGGGGGCGAAGTCGTCATCAGCAAGCTCGTCAGGGTCAACCTGAGGGGCCTCGTCACTCACGAAATCCACATCTTTGGCGGCGGTGAATGGCATGTCAGTTTGCGGTTCTTCTGTCAGCTGTTCTTCGGCAAGCGGCTCGTCTGAGCTCGCGAAGGCGTTCTGCTCGTCCATAGTGCGCTCCTTTCGGCTGCACAGGCGCTGCAGCGTCATCTTTTCACCCGCCTATTTTGGCACATGGGCGATAATTGGGTACCGCAGAGGGGACAGACGGCCCCAAAAGGTCGAATGTTTGTTACTATTGGGCGCATGTTGGGCAGACAGGGGGAATCCCCACCACCTACAGAAGGAGTGCAACATGGTTTCTAAGCAGACGACGATCGTCAACGCCACTGGTCTTCACGCTCGCCCCGCTTCCGTCTTCGTGGCTGAGGCCAAGAAGTACGGCTGCGCCGTGACCGTCAAGAACGTCGACAAGGACACCGCTCCCGTCAACGCCAAGTCCATCATGATGATCCTGGCTGCCGGCCTCGGCTGCGGCACCAACGTTGAGATCGCGTGCGACGGCGACGACGAGCAGGCTGCTCTCGACGCTCTCGTGGCCCTCGTCGACAACGGCTTTGGCGAGTAGTCAGAAAGCTTCTCATCCCACAGGGATACCAGCTACGGCCCGATGCCCTCGCGGCATCGGGCTTCTTTTGCTTGATCTTGACGGCACCATCATCCATGGTGGAGTGGAGGTCTCCCCACGGGTGAGAAGCGCCCTGAAGCGGGCGCACGAAGCGGGCTGCAAGCTGGTGGTTTGCACCGGGCGTCCGCTGGGAATGGTGCCGCGCTCCGTCCGTCACCTTGGCGTGATGGACTACTATCTGTGCGCCAACGGGGCAAAGGTCTATGACGCGAAGGGCCACGAGCTCTTTGCGCGTACCATGCGTCAGGAGGACGTCAAGTGCCTCATGGACGAGGTGGCCTCGCTTGGCCCGGGTTGGAACGTGCACAGCGAAGGCCAAAGCTGGATCGAGCGGACCGGCGTCACCTATATGGTGAGCGGAACGCGGGGCATTCGCGCGAGGCTTCGTGGACACTTCCCGCGCTCGCTCAGGCAGGTGCGCTCGCTCTTTCGCGGCTTTCTGCACTTCACCTTTGGGGAGCCGGGCAAGAGCATCGTGAGCTCCATCGATCCCGTCATTGCGGCTCACGAGCAGTTCGAGAAGGTGGGCTGCTCCTTTACGAGCGACGAGGCATGTGCCGAGGCGGTCGAGCGCATCGAGGCACTTGGCGGCTTTCAGGTGGCGCGCGTGTGGGCGCGCGAGCTCGAGATTTCGGCCGACGACGTGACCAAGGGAACGACGTGCGACTGGCTGCTCAACTATGTGGGCGAGGACAAGAGCCGGTCGGTGGCCTTTGGCGACTCGATGAACGACGCCCCGCTCATTGGGCACGTGGGACGCTTCGTTGCCGTGGGCAACGCAAGCGAGGAGCTCAAAGAGATTTGCGACGAGGTGTGCGCCAGCCTGTCTGAGGACGGCGTGGCCCGTTGGCTTGAGGAACAAATGAACGAGGCCCGGTAACAGGCCTGGTGGGAGGAATGATGGCTCAGACCTACGAGGATTATTGGAACGGCGGATTGGGCGCCACGGCGCCAGACGGCCGCCCCTGGTTTGCCTACGACATCATTGCCGAGGACCCCACGACCCATGCGCGCGCGGGCGTGCTGCACACCCCACACGGAGATGTTCCCACGCCCATCTTCATGCCAGTGGGCACCAAGGCCACGGTCAAGGGCCTGCTGACCGACACGCTGTCTCAACTGGGCACCAAGATTCTTCTTGCCAACACCTACCACCTGTCCATGCGTCCTGGCCCTGAGCTGGTGGCCGAGATGGGCGACTTGCACAACTTCATGCAGTGGCATGGCCCCATCCTTACGGACTCCGGCGGCTTCCAGGTGTTCAGCCACGGCGAGCACGTGAAGCTCTCCAACAACGGCGTAGAGTTTCGTGCCGTGGACTACGACGGAAGCCACGTCTTCTGGACGCCCGAGGAAAACATGCGCATCGCGCAGCTGCTGGGTGCCGACATCGTGATGCAGCTTGACCAGTGCCCGGGCTACCCTTCCCCCAAGCCCTTTGTGGAGCGCGCGGTGGAGCTCTCCAGCATGTGGGCGGAGCGCTGCTGGAACGCGCATACGCGCCCCGACCAGGCACTCTTTGGCATCGTGCAGGGAGGCATGGACCTCGACCTGCGTCTGCGCTCGCTGCGCCACCTAGAGGAGTGCGCCGACTTCCCCGGCTATGGCATTGGCGGCTACTCGGTGGGGGAGAGCCACGAGGTGATGTTCGAGACGCTGGCGCCGCTGGTGAGCGAGCACATGCCCAAGGGCAAACCTCGCTACCTGATGGGCGTGGGCAACCCCACCACGTTGGTACGCGGCGTGGGCTATGGCATCGACATGTACGACTGCGTGCTTCCCACGCGTACGGCCCGCATGGGCTCGGCCTTCTCAAGCGAGGGGCGCCTCAACTTCAGGCATGCACGTCACGCCCATGACCACGGCCCGCTCGACAGCGCGTGCGGCTGCCCCGTGTGCACCGGCGGCTATACGCGCGCGTACCTGCACCATCTGGTCAAGCAGAAGGAGATGCTGGGATCCATCTTGCTCTCCATGCATAACATCTACTACCTGCTCGACCTGATGCGCCGCGCACGCGAGGCCATCATCGAGGGCCGCTACGGAGCGTTCCTTGCCGACTGGATGGACAGCCCCGCAGCGAAGGACTGGTAACCTGGTAACTTACTTGCACATGTTTTCGTCATAACTGCTAAACTCGTCTTTGATAAACATGAGGGCACGGCACGGCCGTGCCATGACAAAGGCGAGCTTTCCATGACCACAGCCAAGTTGGCCCCGGGGCCTGTGTTGCGCACACCGCGCGACGCCTCACACGTTTCACACGTGTTCTCAGCACCTCTCTTCGTAAGGGAGGTGCGCTAGCCATGGCAGGGCTTCTTGACAGCAGACGCTGGGAGGTGCTTCCCGGCGACGTGCAGGCGGAGCGGACGCTTGCCAGCCAGCTGGGCGTCTCGTCGTTGGTGGCGCGCGTGCTGGTGGCGCGTGGCAAGTGCGACGTTGACGAGGCGGCACGGTTCCTGTCGCCCTCGCTCGAGCGCGACTGGGCAGATCCGCTTGACATCCCCGGCATGGGCGAGGCAGCCGACCGCGTTGAGCGCGCGCTGCGAGATGGCGAGCGCATCGCCGTGTTCGGCGACTTTGACGTTGACGGCATGAGCGCCACCTGCTTGCTGACCCTGGCGCTGCGGCGCATGGGCGGACAGGTATATCCCTACATTCCGTATCGCTTCGGCGAGGGTTACGGCCTTTCCAAGGAGGCACTCGCCCGCGTGCGCGAGGGTTGCGACCCCTCGCTGATCATTACGGTCGACAACGGCATCGCCGCAGGCAAGGAAGTCGAATGGCTGATTTCCGAGGGCATCGACGTCGTCATTACCGACCACCACGAGCCCGGTGACCTGGTTCCGCAAGGGGTTCCCGTCACCGACCCGAAGCTGGTGGAGGACTGCTACTCGCGCGAGCTTGCCGGCGCTGGTGTGGCGCTCAAGCTGGTGTGCGAGCTGGGGCGTCGCCTGGGCATGCCCAACCTGTGGCGCAAGTACACCGAGGTCGCGACGCTGGGAACCGTCTCTGACATGATGCTTCTTGAGGGCGAGAACCGCGCGCTTGTTGCCGACGGCATCGAGCGCATGCGTCGCACCGACCGTCCGGGCATCGTGTCGCTGGCCGCATCGGCAAACGTCGACCTCTCCACCATCACGGCTGACGAGCTGCCCTTCACGCTTGTCCCGCGCCTGAACGCGGCTGGGCGCATGGGCACCACGGACGTGGCCTTCGACCTGCTTCTGACCGACGATCCAGCCGAGGCGGCCATTCTTGCCGGACGCCTTGAGCAGACGAACGCCGACCGCCGCGAGACCGAGTCGCTGCTGACCTCGGCGGCCCTCGCCAAGGTGGAGGCCTCCTATGACGGTGGTCGCGTGGTGGTCGTGGGCGGCGAAGGCTGGCACGAGGGCGTAAAGGGCATCGTGGCCAGCCGCATCGTGAACCGCTATCGCGTGCCGGCCATCCTGTTCTCCATCTCTGACGGCATCGCCCGCGGGTCGGGCCGCTCGGTGGGTAGCGTCGACCTGTTCCATGCGGTCGAGCAGTGCCAAGACCTGCTGATTCGCTTTGGCGGACACGCGGGTGCCGTGGGCGTCACCTGCGAGGCGAAGAACCTCGACGCGTTTCGCGAGCGCCTTGACGCCGTGATGCGCGAGCTTCCCGCCGAGCAGTTCGAGTCGCGCGGCGAGGTCGCGGCGCTGGTCGACCTGAGCGAGCTCACCTGCGAGAGCATCGAGTCGCTCGAGGTGCTGCAGCCCTTTGGGCAAGGCAACAAGAAGCCGCTCTTTGGCGCCCGTGGCGTCTGCATGCGCAATCGTGCCCGCGTGGGCGCCGTGGGAAACCACCTGCGCTTCACCGCGACCGACGGCGTGAGCAGCGCGGCAGCCATCATGTTCCGCGCGCCGCAGATCGAGCGTGCGGCTGACTGCGAAGAGGCCGTCGACCTCGTCTTCGAGGCGGTCAACGAGACGTGGCAGGGGCGCACGAAGCCCAAGCTCATGGTGCGCGACATCGTCTATCGTGCCCCTGAGCAGGGAAGCGTTGCCTCGCAACAGAACAGCTCTCTGGCCGACGAGCTCTTCTCCCGTGCCGACGAGGTGCTCTCGCGCGACGAGTACGCGGGTATCGGAGATTCCCAGGGATTCAACACCAAGGTGGTGGGCGTCACCTTTGAGGGCCGCCAGTCAGTGGTGGCTACGCTTTCCGTAGGCGAGGAATTGACGGTGGCGCGTGACACGCGCAACCCGGCAGACCCGAACGCCATGGCCATCTTGACGGGGGCGGGCGCGCAGGTGGGCTATCTGCGTAGGCAGATCTCGGCCGTGCTGGCGCCCATCGTCGACAAGGGCGGGGTGCGCTACTCCGCCTGCGTGAGCGAGGTTACGGGCGGCACGGACGGCCATTCGCTGGGCGTCAACGTGCGGGTCAGTCGCATCGAGGTCGCGCACGAAGAGGCCGCGGCGCAGGAGCAGCTGCGCACGGTGCGTGCCGAGCTCTCTGGCTTGGGCTATGACCAGCTGACTGACGAGCTTCGCCGCCAAATGATTGGTGACCATCCCTTCCTGCCCGCGCAGCGCGAGGCGCTGGCCACGCTTGCCCAGGGGCGCTCCGCCCTGGCGGTGATGGCAACGGGACGCGGCAAGTCGCTCATCTTCCATGTGCACGCGGCACGCGAGGCGCTGCTCAAGGGCAAGACGAGCGTGTTTGTGTATCCGCTTCGCGCCTTGGTATCTGACCAGGCATTTCATCTGGGCGAGTCCTTTGGCAAGCTAGGCATGACGGTGCGCGTACTGACGGGCGAGACGCCGCTCGGCCAGCGCGACGAGACCTTTGCTGCCCTTGCCGAGGGAGACGCGGACGTACTTCTGACCACGCCGGAGTTTCTGGCCATCCATGCGGACCGCTTTGCCGAGTCGGGCCGCGTGGGGTTTGTGGTGGTGGATGAGGCGCACCATGCCGGAACCGCGAAGGGCGGCGGCAGGAGCGCGTACCTCTCCATGCCCGAGGTGCTGCAGGCGCTGGGCAACCCCTGTGCGCTCGCGGTCAGTGCCACGGCGGCGGACGGGGTGGCCCGCGAGGTGTGCCAGCTGCTCTCCATTGACGAGCGTGACGTCATCGTCGACCGCAGCGTCCGCGAGAACCTTTCGGTGGAGGACTGCCGCGAGCTGCGCGACCGCGAGGCTGCCCTCATCTCGGTCGTGGCGCAGGGTCACAAGACGGTGGTGTACGTCAACTCGCGCGAGCAGTCCGTGTCGCTGGCGCGCATGCTCCGCAACGCCATTCCCGAGCTCGCATCGCGCATCGCCTTCTATAACGCTGGGCTCACGCGCAAAGACCGTGCGCGCGTCGAGGCGGCCTTCCGCGAGGGCGAGCTTACGTGCATCGTTTCTACCAGTGCCTTCGGCGAAGGCGTCAACCTGCCCGACATTCGTAACGTCATGCTGTACCACATGCCGTTTGGCCAGATCGAGTTCAACCAGATGAGCGGGCGCGCTGGCCGCGATGGCGGGCTGGCACGCGTGTGGATGCTCTTTGGGTCGCGCGATGCCCGCATCAACGAGCGCATCATCGCCTCGTCCGCGCCGCAGCGCCCCGAGCTCGTGGCCCTCTACCGCACGCTGCGGAGCCTCTCCGCCCGCGCGCTGCAGCAGGAGGGCACGACCTCGTTCAGCATGTCCAACGCGGCCATCGCACAGGAGTCCGTGGCGTTTGACGCCCGCGCCGTGCTCGACGATCAATCGGTGTCGTGCGGCATATCCATCTTCCGCGAGCTCGGGCTGCTTGACACCACCGGATACGGGTCCGCTCGTCGCATCATGGTTACGGATTCGCCCGGACGGGTAGAACTAGAGGGCTCTATCCGCTACCTTGAGGGTTTGCACGCGCGCGACGAGTTCACGGCCTTCCGTGACTGGGCGCTCACGGCAACGCCTGACCAGATGCTCGAACGCATCAACCGACCCATCACCCCTGGCTTCGGCCGGGTGGTCGACCGCTAAGGAGGCAGCCATGGCCGACGAGGCGACAAGCACTACCAAGCATAAGCCCGCACCCGTTCCCGGGGCGGACAACTACCGGGTGCTGAAGAACACCTGCGCAAGCTACCTGGACGCCGACGCCCTCGCCAAGATCGAGGAGGCCTACCGCTTTGCTGCGGAATACCACCGCGACCAGCGCCGCCGCTCGGGCGAGCCCTACATCAACCATCCCGTCGAGGTGGCCATCATCTTGGCTGGCGACCTGCACATGGATGAGGACACCATTTGCGCGGCACTTTTGCATGACACGGTGGAGGACACCGACGCCACCATGGACGACCTCGTCTCGCGCTTTGGGCAGACGGTGGCCGACCTTGTCGACGGCGTGACCAAGCTGACCCAGGTCAACGTCTCGTCCATCGACCAGAAGCAGGCCATGAACCTGCGCAAGATGTTCCTGGGCATGTCGCGCGACATCCGCGT